>JABXJV010000453.1 GCA_013375355.1 Candidatus Helarchaeota archaeon | reverse complement strand
GAAGTTTTATATTCAATTTTTCTTATTGCAAAGAACCCTGTTAATTTTTCACCCGGCTTTATTTTTGTAAAATCTATAATCATATATTTTTCTTTTTAATATAATTTTAAGTCGGAGACTTGATTCAATACAGTCAACCTATACAAGTAAATAATCAGAATTTAAATAAAATACCAGCGTAAACTCTGTTTTCGGCTCTATCTTCTTCCACAGGAATATTAACCAGGTCATCTATTGATTTGTCTTCCCATCCTCCTCTCATATACGCAAAGTTTAATTCTATACTTTTACTTGCACTTATTCCTATTCCAGCAGTATAATACCTTTTTGTATTTTCACTTACAGAAAACTTAAGGGGATTAGGATTTTCAAAGTATCCTGCCCGTAATTTTACAGAATTTTCCAGGACAGGGAACTCTATTCCAACTCTCTTTTTAAGGACTGGTTCAACTGTTCTTCTTATTTCCATATTAGCCTGCCCCTTTGTCAGCCCTTCTAAAGGTGTATCTGTCAGATAACGAACCTGGGAAAGGTCCTGATATTCTATATCACCCGATATAACAAAACCAGAATAATTAAAAGAAGCCCCTAATCCAAACGCAAATGGAACACTAATTCTGTATTTGAAAATTCCAGTATCATAATAATAATCAGGCTCTCCATCAATGTCATAATCATAAATAGTTTCTGTAGATTTCTCAAATTCATCCTCTATAAAAAATATCTTCGGAAAAGATATGACCGCACCGATGTTGAAATACCGATTAACAATATACTGCATTCCTACTTTTAAATCAAACCCTTTAATCCTGGATTCTATAAATCTGCTCTCATTGTATATATCAAAAGTGTAAATATTTAAATAATCATCCTCTCCAAAAAATGTACTAAAAAGATGCTTCCCATGTATGTAAGTTAATGTAGCCCCAAGTGAAAGCCCCTTTGCCGCCTCAAATGCTCCCGAAAAAGAAAGATTGTTAAGGCTTCCTTCTTCACTGACGTCTTCTGATTGATATACAGAATCTTCGGGATTGGAATTAAACCCACTGAAACTTAAAATAGAATTAAAATCCTCCACACGATTATATCCGGCAGCAACTGTCAGACCTCCTCGATAAACAGGGACTGGATACATAAACCCAATAGAATTGAATTTGGTAAAACTTTGCCTCCCTGAGGTAAGATTATTCATAAATATCGCATCATTACTTACAGCAAAATTTGAAAACGAACCGTAAACTTGAGGAGACTTGGCAAATGTCAATCCCGCTGGATTCCAGTACATTGCAGAATAATCCTTTACATCTGCTATAACTGCTCCACCCATCCCCAAAGACCTTGTACCCACCCCAGAAGTTCCTGTCAAATATGAAATCTCTTCAAATGCCCTTGTGCTTTGAGGGAATATTTCTCCAAATGACAGAAAGGAAAGGAGCAAAATCAATAGAAGGGAAATAATTTCAGGTTTATAAATTTTCATTTTTACCTCTTAAATTTCTTATAAATTTACAAATAAAATTACTTCAATTTACCAATAATCCTCTGACTTACTCCGAAACAAATCACATTCTGGTCAAATGTGTTCACCTGAAATTTAAGAATGAAAATTTTTCTGAACATCGATAACAAAAATATTATTAATATCTTCCCACTATATTTAACCATTGACCCTTCCTTTTTATTCCCAGAAACTTATTTTTTTTATTAATAATAGAATTATCGAAACAGAAATCAATTAAAATAAGCAGTTTTTATGAATATTTTATTTACAAAAGGTTAATTTTTACACAGCAAATAAATTTTTCACAATTAATTTAATTATAAAATTAATCATAAATTTTCAATTAATAATATAAATATGCATTACTATGATACATTTTATCGAATTAATTCATCATTTTATTAAACTGATTAATATTTTCATATTCATTATATCTTCTTTCATATCAGGTTCTTTTGGAGTTTCAAGAATCTTAGGAATTCTTTTTAGTTTTTTATCATTCATTATTAAATCAAATGCTCTTAGACCTATTCGCCCCTTTCCTATATGTTCGTGCCTGTCCACTCTTGAGCCAAGTTCTCTTTTCGAATCATTTATATGGATAATCTTCAGCCTGTT
>JABXJV010000452.1 GCA_013375355.1 Candidatus Helarchaeota archaeon | reverse complement strand
TTCTAAAATCAAAAATGATGAAAAATGGAAATCTAGGAAGAAAACTTTTAAAGAAAAACTCCAAAATATCAACTAATTAAATTAAAAAATTTCAAAAGCTCTAAAAGTTCAAACATAGAAAAAAAAAATAAAAACTATTTTTAGTTTTTATAGACAATTTTTATTTTGAGAATTTGTATTAAAAGCAGGACCTAAGACAATTTCACAATTTTGGCATACACGTATTCCACGGTATGTAATTATATTATGATTCTCGCAAAGTTCGGTATCAAATTTATTTTTTTCTATTAACGTTCTAGCTCCTCCATTTATTGCTTTTATTTTATGCTCCCCATTTAGTTTTATATGAACTTGGTCCAAAATCCTATAACTCCAATATTTTTCATTTTTCGATTTTTACAATTTTTCAGATCATTTTATGGTAGTATAACAATTTTGTGAAATCCATTTATAAAGTTTTTCGAATTTCTCAAAAAAATACAAAAATGATTGCGGATCCCACAAAATAAAATTTAAAAAATTAATAAATCTAAAAAAAAGACTAAAAAAGAATTAGGGATTTTTTTAATTTTTATTGGATATATTTACTTTAATCGTTATGATAACATGAGGATCTAAAGATAAATTAATATTATTCTTGTTAATTAATTCCAGATTTCCTTTTATCACATTTTTCGGTTCTTCTTCAAGAAAATTGACAATTTTAGCACTTTTAATTGAAAATCCTTCATAAAATCTAAGAATGCATGATTCTTTCTGCGAAGATAAATTATAAAATCTTGCGATTAAGGAATCTCCAGTTTCAGATTTTTTTAATGCACTTAACAAGATTTTATTATTATCAATTTCTAAAAAGCTCAAGACCGGTGGTAAAAATTCTTTAACTTCTTTACGAAGAGGTGTTCTAAATAGTGCTAATACAGCAACATGGCTTAATGCAAGCTTATTCATTGCTCTCATAGTGGTTTTTACACTGATGGGTATAATGGAAATGAGAGGATTGTTAAATTCTTTGCCTAATACATGAATCCCTGAATCCAGATAATTTCCTTTCTTGTGTTGTATAGATAATGAAAATTCAAATGTGTGCTTTCCTAAACATTGAGCTCCGGGAGTATTTAAATCAGGACCTGCAATTGTTCCTCTTGTTGCGAGATCACCCCGTGAAAGCCATTCAATGCACCTTAATAATGTTATCGCAAAAGTTAAAGAGCCATCATTTTCTTTTATTGCTTCATATTCTGGTAAACCTTTGTTTAATACTGCAAAACATTTATTTTTATCATAAACACATACAAAATCTTTTTGATGGTTTGTAGGTAACGCTTTTTGAGCCCAATATTTATCGTCTGGTAAATTAACATCTCTAGGAACGATATAAAAATGCCCATCGGCAAATATCTTCTCTGAAATTATTTTAGAAGGAAATAAAACTCGGAGTCGATGATCTTTACTATTATTCTCAATTTCAATTTTGAAATCTATTCGATTAATCCCCTTATTTAGAAAAATATACAAGCTTGCATCATTTCTAACAAGATTTTTTTCACGTCTTAGACGATCTGAAGATAATGAAGCAGGTAAATATAGTGTTAGATCAATTTTTATAGCTTTTTCTGACGGTCCATTAATATAAGGTTCTATTTTGACATGCATAACATCTTTAGTAGAAATTAAAGTATCTTTTCTCTCCCTACGAGGTCCTGAATAATCATATTCATCACCCCAGTCTCCTACATCCTCGAATTGGCAAATATTATGGTATAAAATGCCGTCTGTTTTGTCATAAACCTCAATTTGTCCATTTAACTTAATCTGAATTTTATAAAATTCGTTCTCGATTGAATTCTCTGTTAATTTGAAATCTTTAGAATCTTTAGAGAACTCTATCAAGCTTTCTGTAGGTGTTACATAATATACTTTATAACCTAATGCTGGAACATCTGCAATAAAACTAACTCGATTTGTTGAATTTTGCTCCTCCCGATATCTAGGTTGCTCTTTAATTCTCACTTGTTGATATTCAATTTCATTTCCATCAGAATCCATTAAATTAATATTGTTAATAAGTTCATTACTATTCTTCCCAGCTTTAGGAGCTCGTACTATTACATCAAAAGAAGCTATTTCTTTTCTCTTCCATGGAAGAGGGTTATAAATTATTATAGCATATTTATTTTTATCTGATGTATCTAATTTCATTAAATCAGAAAGGTAAATAAAAGAATTTTTAAGAATTTCATTCCCTATTTGTCTTGACCACTGAAATCTCGTTTTCATTTCCTCATGTACTTCATCAATTGAACAGCCGCAAATTGAATCATGAGGATGATTCTTCAATAACCATTTCAACCCAGTCCAGATATAATCTCTTGGGTAGTTGAATCTATTGTATTTATCAAGTGCCCATGTAATTGCGGATATCGGTTCAGAATATTTCTCATATAGATATTCTATTTCGGTGTTTTGTTGTTTTATCCACATTCGTACCGAAAATACTCCTGAAAGAAGAGGCATGTATTTGCCTCCTCTTAATTCTCCTTGAAAATTTTTTAATTTCGGGTTTTTCTCTAAAACCTTATTAACATAATATTCAAAATCATTTATTTCTAAGAATTCCACAGGATATTCTTCATTCCATTGCTTTACAATTTTTGGAATATGTGGTTGAGCAAAAAGATGATCTGATCCATTATTAAGCAATGCCATGTCTGTTGAAGTATATTTTTCAAACTTTTTAATGGCTCTTCTTATTTGACCAATAGCTTTCTTATATTTACCATCTTTTATCCTGCTGCTTAAAGCAGCTGCAGAAAAATAACCACTAATTAAATGAACTGCAGTAACGGATGCAGCATTTCCTGGTGCATTCCAAATAAATTCAATATCTAAATTATTCTCTTTAAATTCGTTTCCAAATCCCCTTGCAAATAATGCAGAAGGGATTTCAAATCCACTTAATATCTGAGGTAATTGGGCGATATGGCCAAATGGATCCGGAATGTAGCCCGCCTTCATAACTCTTCCGAATTTTCTGGAAATTTTATGTCCCAATAATAAATTTTTAATAAAAGATTCTCCACTAATCAAAAATTCATCTGGCAAAATATACATTGGACCAATGGAAAGCCGCTTTTCCTTCACAAATTTTTTAATCAGATCTTCATTTTCAGGCCTTACTTCTAAATAATCTTCTAAAGGTATTGTTTGTCCATCTAATGTAAAATTATTAAAATTTGAATCTTTATTAAGAATATCAATTAGCTTATCAAGCATGAGCACTAAATATGCCCTAAACTCATTAAATGGAATATACCACTCACGATCCCAGTGTGTGGTGGGTACTATTATTATATTATCTGATTTCATTTTAAACATCCAAAATTTTTGATTTAATCATTTAATTTTCTCTATTCTTTTATAAATTTCATCAATTTCTTTATTTAAATGCTCTAAATCTGGTAATTTAAGTCTATTTATTTGAATTTTTTCTTGGAGTATTTCAATTCTTTCAATAAGGTCTTGTAATCCTTCTTCTCGTGCCTTTTCTAACTTTATTTGATACTCCTTCAAAATTTGTTCTGTATGTTCGTATTGTTCTTTTGTTAATTGAATTATTCTTTCCATTTCCGCTGCCCATTCTTCAAAATTAGCCAAAACCGCTACATCAAATTTTATTTTACTTGCAGCTGTTTTTTCCTCTATTAATTCATATTTTTCAAATAATTTTGTTAAACTTTTTTCTAATTTTTTTATTCTTAATGCTAATTCTTCTTTTTGTCTTACTAAATTTTGTATTTTTTCCTCTAATACTGTATAAAGCTCTTTTTCAGGTTTATTTTTATGATCCATTTTAATTATCAAACTTTTTAATTAGTTGATATAGAATGATATTAGATTCATTCATTTGTATTTTATTTTTTTTAAAAGAAAAAGAATGAGGTTTATTTTAAATGCTAAAATTTTCTACTCTGTAACCATTCTACGAACAATAATTACCAATATAAAACAAACCAAGCATACCGCACTATAAAAACCAACTATGACTAATATATTTAGAAATTGTGCATCAGCGGTATTACCATAAATTAAACCTGTAATAAAAAATAGACTAATATTTAATGCAAAGTAGTAATACGGTCTTTTATACTCCCTATCAGAAATTTTTTTCATTTTGGAGTAAATTTCAGTAGCTACAATTTCTTCCAATGCTCTACCCTTACTTTCGGGCGCCAGTAGATATGCCGTAAACATTATAGTCATTAGCGGTAAAGCCATTAACGCAAACATTGCTTGATATGATAGCCCTAAGCCTCCCATTGTTTCTGCTCCATACATCATTAAGAATGGAGCCACGATCGTTGCTCCTCTTGAAATGGCCCCAATCCAGCCCATTGCTGTACTCCTGATATGAGTGGGTAACATCTCTAAGGGAAGAATTGTTCCTGCAGCAGATAATATTGTAAGGGAGCAAATCCCAAGCATTCCGCCAGCGACAACAATAGTTATTAATAGCGGGTTTGGTATATTTCCAACAATAAATACTGTAGGAAATGAAAAAGTCATCCCACCAACTAAAACTGTACAGCCGAATCTATGTATAGTGGGTTTTCTTCCCCATCGATCCATTATAGGACCAGCAATAAAAAAACCCAAGCCCGCGGCAAGCATAAGCGGTAATGTTACAATTCCTACTACTTTTGGAGATAAATTCTGTTCTTTGGCAAAGTAAAGTGCAAAAAAAGTTACTTGAGCGAAATATATTAATTGAGCTAAAAATCCAACTATCATTCCTGTTGCCATAGCACGAGCATATTTTTTTTGTAGAGGAGCAAACCATCCAGCTTTGGCCTTTAACCCTTTTTTCT
>JABXJV010000451.1 GCA_013375355.1 Candidatus Helarchaeota archaeon | reverse complement strand
ATTAATTAAAAAATTAAGAATTTTTGTAGAAGTTTGAATCACTTTTAACTTAAATTTTTTATTTTGAATAAAACTTATTTTACACTATCTTTGATAAGATAATAACAAAGTGCTCCAAAGGCTTTATCCACATTATCTCCAGTTTTTGCAGATGTTTCCAGATATGGTATATTCAAACTTTTAGCCAGATCTTTTGCTTTTTTATTGCTAACTTTTCTTTCTAGGTCAATTTTATTTCCTACAAGTATAGTTAAGAATTTATGTTCTGGAGGCAATGCTTCCTTTAGTTCTTCTAGCCAATTTGAGATATCCTCGAAAGTTCTTGGGCGAGTAACATCATAGACTATAACAGCGGAGTCCGATCCTTCTAAATAAGTTTTACGGATATTTCTAAACATCATTTGACCTGATAAATCCCAAATATTCAAAATAACTGAAATATTATCTGAAAGTTTATAGGCCTTTTTCTGAATGCCTACTCCAATTGTAGATTTGTAATCTTCATCAAATTTTTTCTCTATAAAGCGTCTTAATATGCTGGTTTTGCCTACACTCTCATTTCCTAGTATCACAAGCTTAAAGAAAAAATCTTTTCTGTTTTTTATTTGTGGAAATTCAATTTCAAGTGAAATATTTGGATCTTCAAAATCAATAATTTGCTGGATTTTTTCAGCAACTACATAAGTCCAAGGTAGAATTTTGTCAGTATCTGAACCTGGTCTTATTAAAGTTATGAGAAATGCATTCTTTCCAGCTTGTGTGAAAATTAATTGACCCTGTTCTGTAGTGACTATTGCACCTAAATGACTCCTTTCACTTGATAATTCTCTTTTAATACGGTTGGCAGCCCTACTTAAAGCACCACTACAGGCAGCAATTGTAAGTTCTTCCTCCTCATGTGTAATTGATGAAGCTATTATAAGCCCATTGGTATCCATTATTGCTGCTATTAAAATACTATGAATATTTAAGTAATTATCTAAAAGGATATTGAGTTTATTTCCAAGTGTTTGCGGCAAAAAATTACACCATCTATAATAAATATAAGAATAAATATTGAAACTAAAACAAATATTAAATAATTTAAATATTTTTATAGTTGTCTTTAAGAAATCCTCAATTTAGTTATTTAAAGCATTAAGAATATCTTTATATTATGTGTAAAAATTTGTGAAAATCCCCGTTTTTTAAGTAATTTAAATTAATAAAAAACAGTCACTATTTTTTAAATAAATAGGATTTTCGAATATTTTTTAAATTGATTATTTAACACTGTCTTTAATCAAGTGGTAACAGAGCGCCCCAAACGCCTTATCTACATTATCTCCTGTTTTAGCCGATGTTTCGAGATATGGAATTTTCAAGGCTTTGGAAAAGTTTTTAGCCTCTTCGAGACTTATCATTCTATCCAGATCGATTTTATTACCTATCAACATGACGATAAACCTACTTTGGGCTCTCATAGGTTCTTGAAGTTCATCAAGCCAATGCGAGATATTTTCAAAAGATGTTGGGCGTGAGACATCATACACTAAAACTGCGGATTGTGTTCCTTCCAGATATGTTTTACGTATATTTCTGAACATTGCTTGACCAGCAAGATCCCATATATTTAGGGTTACTGATACACTATCGGAAAGATCATAGGTTTTATTAAGTATTGAAACACCTATAGTAGATTTATAATCTTGTTTAAAAGATTTTTCAATAAATCTTCGTATTAAACTGGTCTTGCCAACAGCCTCATCCCCAAGCACTACGAGTTTAAAGTTAAATTTTTGTGGATCCTGCATTTTTGGAAGTTCAAGGGATAGATCTAGATTCTCAAGGTCTATTAATTGTTGGATTTTTTCAGCAACAATATATGTCCATGGGAGAATCTTGTCCGTATCTGAACCCGGTTTTGCTAATGAAATAAGCACAGCTTGATCTCCAGCCCGAGTAAAAATAAATTCTCCTTGTTCTGAGGATACAATAGCACCTAAATGGTGTCCTCCAGATAATTCATCTTTAATTCTCTCCGCTGCTGTAGCTAATGCGCCACCACAAGCAGCAATCGTTAGTTCCTCCTCTTCTTGAGTAATAGAAGAAGCCATCATTAGCCCATCATTGTCAACTATGGCACAAGCTCTAATATTGGGGATTTTTAGGTAATTTTCTAAAAGCGTATTTAGTTTTTCTCCGAGAGTCGACATTTCAAGTTCCTCCAATTTTTTTATTATT
>JABXJV010000450.1 GCA_013375355.1 Candidatus Helarchaeota archaeon | reverse complement strand
TTATCATCTCAATTAATTCTACATTAAACTAACAATTTAACAGCGGATTTATATTCCAAAGGACGATTATGAGGTATAAGAATATTTTAAAAATGTTTTTTGACATTGTTGAGAGAAATAGTGATAAAACAGCACTCCTTTACAAAAAATCTGGGAGATATGTTGGTATTAATTATAATGAATTCATAGAGAAGGCAGTAAATTTTGCAAGTGGGCTAATTTCAGCAGGAATAGCCAAAGGAGACCGAGTTGCAATGCTGTCTGAAAACAGACCTGAATGGGCTATTTCAGATTTAGGGATAATACATTCAGGAGCGTTAACCGTCCCAATCTATACATCTATTTCATCAAAACAAATAGAATATCTATTAAATGCTTCAGGGGCAGAATTTATTGTAATTTCAAATTTAAAACAACTTGAAAAAATCCAAAAAATTTATCAAAATTTAAATTCACTCAAACTTGTAATAATCCTATTTGAGTCAGAAGAAAAATATGATCTTAAGGTCAAAACCTTTAATGATATCATTGATTCGGGTAAGAAAAATTTTACTGAGAACAAAAAAAGGTTAGATGAATTATCTGAACAAACAGATTCAGACGACACATTCACAATAATATACACATCGGGAACAACAGGTATTTCCAAAGGTGTAATGCTTACTCACAGAAACATTTTATCAAACGCGGAAGCAGCATTAAAAGCTCTACCGATTACTGACAAAGATACATTCTTATCTTTTTTACCCTTGAGTCACGTTTTAGAAAGAATGGCTGGACAATTTATTCCAATCTATAAAGGGAGTTCAATAGCATATGCTGAAAGTTTATCAACTCTTAAAGAAAATATGGTTGAGGTCAAACCTACTGTTATTATTACCGTGCCGAGAATCTTTGAGAAAATGTACGAAGTAATAAAACACAACATAGAAAAAAAATCTTCCTTAATAAAAAGTGTTCTATTATGGTGTCTATACAGCGGTGTTGAATACGAAAAAGAAAAACAAAAAGGAAAAATTTTATTATACACTAAAATAAGAAGATTAATAGGAGATAAATTAATTTATAAAAAACTGCGAGGGCTCACAGGAGGCAGATTAAGATTTTACATTTGCGGGGGTGCTCATTTAAACAAAGATATAGGTGAGTTTTTCGATACTACCGGTATAAAAATAATTGAGGGTTATGGTCTGACCGAGACATCACCAGTTATAACAGTTAACCGATTGGATGAATACAGATTTGGGACAGTTGGAAAACCCTTACCTGGTATAGATGTTAAGATTTCCAAAGAGGGCGAAATCCTCACAAGAGGTCCAAATGTGATGAAAGGATATTATAATGATGAGCAATCAACGAAACTTGCAATTGATGATGAAGGTTGGTTTCACACCGGAGACCTGGGATTCTTAGACAAAGACGGATTCTTGACCATAACTGATAGAAAGAAAAACATAATCGTAATCTCATCCGGGAAAAATATAGCCCCACAATTAATTGAAGAATTGGTTTTAACATCCAAATACATAAATCAAGCGGTCGTTATAGGACACAAAAAAAAGTTTATGAGTGCATTAATCGTTCCTCATTTTCAAAATATAAAAATTTATGCCGAACTGAAAAAAATATTATATAAATCTATCGATGAATTAATCGAACATAACGAAATCTATCACCTTATTAAGAAAGAGATTGAAAATGTTTCAAGTAATCTAAGCGACTTTGAAAGGATTAAAAAATTTACTCTCCTTAAAAGTGAATTTGACATCGAATCAGAAGAAATTACTCCAACATTCAAAATCAAAAGAAATGTTATTGAGAAGAAATATGCCGAAATTATAAATAAAATGTATATTTGAATTTTAGCCTGAATAATTCATAAAAAATTTCAATTTAAAGATGCTGCCACGAAGTGGTCACTTTGTGAAAATAAATTCAGCATGATAACAGGGTGTTAATTATTTATGATACATTAAATTATATTTACAGAAAATTTACCAAAGTTTATTAAGATAAAAGAAGAGAAGATTTATCTTGATTCGAGTTCAACTTCGATTGTTGTGACAAGGTTTGTGATTCTAATACCGAAGTGTTCATCAATTACAACAACCTCCCCTTCGGCAAATTTCTTATCATTTACCAGCAGGTCGACTGTTTCCCCAGCCAATTTTTCGAATTCAATAATTGAGCCTTTTTCAAGTTCCAATATCTCTTTAACAAATAGGCGTGTTCTTGCGAGTTCGATAGATACAGGAATATAAATATCGCCAAGCTTTCCGACAGTATCTTCTTTTTTGGTTTCTTTCTTTTCATCGGTGAAACTTTCAAACTTTGCATTTTCAGACTCTGGCATATATTAATCCTCCTTTTATAATATCTATCGTCAAAAGATTATAAATTCTTGATATTTGATAAGATGAGGTTTTAAAATTTTAAACTTTTCGAATACTCAATTAGTTCCTTTTCTTTGAATATTGATATTAATTTGAAACCCCTGTTTGTAATGTTTTCTGTTCCTCCTTCTTCCCTATCCACTAAAGCAATTACTCCGGCAATCTGAACGCTTGGATAGTTTGAAATGACTTCAATTGCCTTTAAGGTCGAGCCACCAGTAGTAAT
>JABXJV010000449.1 GCA_013375355.1 Candidatus Helarchaeota archaeon | reverse complement strand
GCTAATATTGCCCCTAAAGGTTCCGCAAGTCCTGAGAGCATTGAATAATAAATCCCCTTCTTTTTATTTCCTGTAGCATAATAAATAGGTATCGAAACTGATATACCCTCAGGGATATTATGAATTGCAATAGCCAAAGTGATAATAAGGTATAAAGAGGGATCTCCAGAAATGCCACTGCTAAAAGTGGCTATTCCTTCTGGAAAATTATGAATCGCTATTCCTAAAGCTACGAACATTCCAGTTCTCATCAAACATTCTCTATCTTCTTGACATATAAATTGTTCTTGGACTTTGTGTTTTTGTCCATGTCGATGTTGATATCCGTGACCAGGTCCGTTTTGAATTTGTTGAATGGGTTGAGTAGATCGGGGTTTAGAAGTGGAATTGATGTATTTTTCAGGTTCCTCTTGTAATAATTCAGGAAGTGAACATTCAGTTTCCTCTTCATAAGTATGAGGAATAAGAATATCAATAACCAATATACATCCAATTCCCAGAAAAAAACTTAAATTAGAAGTTATAAAGCCAATATCGAATACCGCTTTACTTAGAATTTCAGCAAATGAAATATATAACATAACACCAGCGGAAAAACTGAGAAGTAATGACAAGTAGCTCAATTTCGGTTTTTTAATAAAATAGGCTATAATACTCCCAATTCCGGTTGATAGACCTGCAATGAGTGATAAAAATAATGCAAGAATAATATCATTTAGTGTTACTTGAGCTCCAATACCTAAAAAATCCGTCATATCAAAAAATTCAAAAAAATTTACCATAAAAACCACTTTATTAGATATCTTAATAAATAAGTTAGGGAACCCTAAGATTACAATACTTAGGATAACTTAGTTATATATTAAGGTTGCCCTAATTTTTAAGAAATTATAAATAGGAATTATTTAAAGAATGGTTTAATAGTTCGTAAGGATTTTCGTCCTGGAAAGAATCCCTGTTTTAATTTATTTTTTTCTACAATTTTTTTGATGGCATTAAAACCTTGATAATCTTTTCTATGAGAAAAAACTATAATATTTTGTCCTACATGGATTTTTAGACGATTAATTATTCTTTGAAGTCGGTTTGGGTCTAACATAGCGCCAGACAGAAAAGAAAGATTAGTTGATAGCTTTATTATGGGTTTTATAAGTCGATGAAAGGCCCAAATTATATCGCCATATTCCATTAAAAATTGCCAATTAAAATCGGTTGTATCAGTATCTATTGGTAATAATTCCGTTAGAACAAAATCAGCTAATTTCATACATTTTATCATCGGGGGATCTGGATCTACACAGGAATCATTAATTATTAATAATTGTTTTGAGCTAGTATTCTTAACTTCATCCCTAATACTTTTTACTAAAGCAGGTATTCCTTGAATGAAGTGCGCTGGATCTTTGGAATGATCATAGCAAGTTGTACGATAATCCATACGGTCTAAATATATCCCATCGACCTCGTATTGGGTTAATAATACATGAGCTTGATTTGTAAGATAGTTAAACCATCCAGAAGAGGGAGAAGGGCACATTAATTTAGTACGCCAATCTACAGGATAGTAATCAGCAAGAAGAATTGATGAAAATGCAGAATAAATTTTGCCCCAACGATTTTTTGCTCCCCATTTTCTTCCATTTCGTTTATAAACTTTCCCATGAACCCCCAATTCAGTTACATCTAAATAAGGAATGAATTTAATTCCATAATCGTGGACAATTTTAACCATTCCTCGGAAAGTTTTTTCACTCCAAAAATTTGTATATTCACCCCAAATCCAATCCGTATAATAATCTTCAAGAACCAGTGCTTCAATTCCAATTTCTTGGGCAAATTTTACATCTTTCTCAAAAATTTTTAAGGCTCGTTCATCAAAACTTTTTTTAGTTGAATAAGTATGATACATTGCGAACCAAAAATCGTTCATTTCCAATCAAACTTCCTAATTATATCGAATCGAAACATAAAAAAAGTCGTTTTTTTCATTTAAAATATTAATTGTATTTAATTTTTAAACTCTAAATATTTTTAATAAAATGTAAGAAGGATATCTTATGGAAAGAAAAAAATTAGCAACAGCAAGTGCTGCTGGTATGCTAGGAATAATTAGCGCTATATGGTACATTTTAGCGGGTATCTTATTTATAGGATTTGGTGAAACATTTACAAAAGACCTTGCCCCGCTTTTTGCACAGGGTAATCAAAATATAACAGCTGGTATTTTAAGTTTTATTTTTGCAGTCTTGTCTATAATCGGTGGCTATTTGGTTTATACATTTCGATATAGAATTGGGGGAATACTTATTTTAATCGCATCATTAGTAGGTATTGTTGCTGGTGGTGGATTCTATGTTGCTACTCTTTGGGGATGTGGTGCGGGATTTATTGCATTAATTTGTCCTAATTTAGAAGCAAAAATCCAAGAAGGAAAATCTTAATTTAAAATAAATTCTTTCTATTTTTAGACAATTTATAATTGTAAATTATCAAGCATCCATAAAATAATAATTTAAATTTGTTATCTCATAATGAGTTTTATGCAAAGAGAAAAATTAGCAACCGCTAGTGCGGCTGGAATGCTTGGAATTATTTGTAGTATATTCTTATTTTTAGCAGGAATTCTATTTATAGGCTTTGGTGAGAAATTCGCAAAAGACCTTGCTCCATTATTCTCTCAAGGTAGTTTAATAGCGGGATTTTTAAGTATAATTTTTGGAATTTTAATGGTGATAGGTGGAGTTCTTATTTATTCGTTTAAATATAGAATTGGAGGATGTATCATTCTATTTGCAGCAATAGTTGGTACAACAGCAGGTGGTGGGTTTTATTTGGCAACTTTATGGGGAACTGGGGCCGGTTTTATTGCCTTGATTTGTCCTAACTTAGAAGAAAGAATTCGTGAAAGTAAAAAACAAAAGGAAAATTAAGATAATTATTTTCTCAATAATGCATTTTTTCCAATACCTGTGGAAATAATACGGTCTTGTACAAATTCGGGGTTTTGTCCTGGCTCAATATCATGTGTAATGTCCATAAAAACAAAATCGAATTGCTCTTCATAACTCATTCCGAGATGTTCTAGTTTAATCCATTCACCTTTCGGATATTTCCAATCTAAAGTCTCATTTCTTTCAAAGACTTTTGAGTTCTTATAATTTGGCAATTTACAATCAACAGTTTGGATAGGATATGGACATCCTACCTCTTTTCGATTCCGTTCAACCAGGATTTGTGTATATTCTGGCCAATCTTCATTAATAATTTGATAAATTTCTGGTTCCATACCATGCCAGCATAAAAGATGACCAGTCATTAGTCCTGCAAACCTTAGTGTGAAATTCTTTCGACCCATATAAACCATAGAATTCAGTAAAGGAAGAGAAGGTATGTACTCATAAGCGTTATCTGGCATACTATGTACCATTTTCGCCGCCAACCCATCAAAAAGTGAAGCATATACTTCCCATGAGCTGATTTCCCATATAAAATTCCAAGATGACATAACCCAATTAATCAAACAAATCATTGGCGATGCCCCCCATTCAGGAGTCCGCTCATTGCGAATGTCTTTTAAAATGTCTTGAAATCGGACTCCTAATTCAGATAATTTTTTTGAATGCTTGGGTAAATCTCTAAATTTATAACCCAATTTTCGATGTCTTCTATCGAAAATTTCGTCTGAATGGCCTAAAAGCCACCAATCTACAGGAATTCCATCTTCTAGATGGCAGTTTATAATTAAGAATGCCTCATTTATATCATCTCTAACGCTTATTGCCGCAATATCGCAACTTTCGCCATATAGAAGTTTCATGCTTCCTTGTTGCAAATCAGATCTGATAATATTTCCAGGGGGAAATAAACTAAATGCAGGTGTTTTATCTGGATGTTGTACTTTACCTTGCATTACTGCTCTAGCAGTTTGAATGGCATTATCTAATCTTAATTTGAAAATATCATATGTTACTTTATCTATTGCTAGGTCAAATTTTTCCACAATATAGTCAAATCCGAGTTCTTTACATACAGTCCACACATGTCGACCTAAAGTCCAAAGTTTTTTTGGAATTAGACTGTCTGGAAGATCTCCATAGGTAAATTGAGGCATAATAACCATCCTTTTTAAGAAATTATAAATTCCTTTTTACATTAAATTCTTTTTATTCCACTTAAAATTAAAATATTATTGCAATAGAATAATAAAAGAAAGCTAAAATTAAAAAATTTTTTCACTTTAAAAT
>JABXJV010000448.1 GCA_013375355.1 Candidatus Helarchaeota archaeon | reverse complement strand
TTGAAAATAAATCTAAAACTCTTACCGAAGGTTATAAATTTTTATCTCATATGCTTGAAAATTTTTCTAAACACTCTCTAATCGATATTAAAATCGAAGGAGATGGAGATCTTCAACATCACATTATAGAAGATGTAGCAATTTGTATGGCAGAAGGTCTAAAAAAAGCTTTAGGAGATAAAAAAGGGATTAAGAGATTTGGTTCCGCATTTGCTCCTATGGACGAGGTACTAGCGCGTGTTGTTGTCGATATAAGTGGTCGAGGATATTCAAATATTGAGTTGGGATTAAAATTGGAAGAAGTTGATGGTCTTCCGGTCAGTTTATTGAACCATTTCCTTACTACGTTTGTTAAGGTATCTGAAATAGCGCTACATGGAAAGGTTTTGTATGGCGAAGATGATCACCATAAAATCGAAGGTTTTTTCAAGGCATTAGCTCTAGCAATAAAACAAGCGGTTTCCATAGATGAAAGAATAAAAAATATAATTCCAAGTACAAAGGGCACAATTTAATACCTTTTTTGAGATATATATAATGTTATTTTATTAATTGCTTATTTTTTTAGTTAAATTATGCCTAATATTAATATTTTTAAGAAAGTAAACCATAAAATTTTATACCAATAGGATTATTTCAAAATAAAAAAAATTATTCTTTGAGGTTTATAACATGGATGAGACAACTAAGAAGAAGTTATTAAACAAAGTTTCTAAAAAAGAATCAATACAAGCTAAATTGAACAAATATAATGTAAGCATTGGAAGATTGTTGCTATATTTGGTTCCACTGACGCTGGTTATTTTAACACTTGTTAATATTATAACAGCAAATGCAATATTTTCGACATTACTCATCATTTTCGTTTCAATATTAGCCATCTATGCAGTAAATGCATTGTTACTTATGATGGGTGCATTAACGACAGGACAAGCATTTCAAATGAGATTGGATTTTGAGAGGCAAATTGGTAGACCGTTAGACAGTTTAAGAGGATTTAGTACAATTCAGAAAAAAATTGGGAATACTTTGAACTTGTTAAAAATAATAGCTTTGGTTAGTTTCGTATCTTTAGGAATATATGCTGTATGGATTGTGATGAGTCTAGGTCAACCATCCGATTTAGGCGATATTTTGAGTTATGCAGGATTAGGGTTTACATTGGTTACGGCTGGTCTCGCTCTATTAGTGAGAAGTGTAAAAATGGACATAACTGATGTTACTGGCCTATCAGATTATTATAAGCCAAGCAATCATGATTTATTCATCGATAACTTTTTTGGAGACATATTTTATGGTTCCCTTGATCCAATCGTAAAATTGAAATGGGACGAATTTACAGATGTTCTCGAAAATAATCTGAAACCAGAATTTGTAGCAGAAATTAAATCTAAAGAAGAAACAGAGATTCCAGTTAAATTTGCAATCGAAAAAATTCTTTATTTAAGTTATTTAGAATCACAAGGGGTCATTGATAGGAAGACGGTAACAAATGAAATTGGCGAAATTATGAACTTTGGTGAAGAATATACATATGAACGAGGAGCTATCGTTGAAGGTCGGTATTATTTTAGTGTAAGTGATTTACATAAAATTTTTCTAAATATTGAAAAACATATTCCTGCTTTTTTTGACGCAGTTGATCGATTGCAATTAGAACTGATAGATAATATCAAAATTTTGAGTGATGATCCGATTTACTTAGATGTCTGTGCAGAGGAAATGGTAGCTAAAGATGGTGAAATTAATATTATATTATTTCTATATAATAATAAACCTGCTGATAAAAAATATAAGATTAAAATTTTTGCCCCCGGATTTCAACCGGAAGAACTAATTGTAGATGTTATGTGTGAGGGTAGAGGCGACTTTGAAATTCCCAAAAGAGAAATCCCTTTAACTTCAGACACAGAAACGGACGTTGTAGGGGTGATGAGCACAATGCTTAAGAATGGAGATGCAGTATGGTTAACGCTGGAACCAAGAGAAAAAGGAGAACAGACACTCCAAGTTTTCTTAATGGAACCTGATGGAACTGTTATAGAAGGCAAAACTATGACTGTAGATATTTTCACAAATTTCTTGTTTCTAATTAAAAGATTAACAGGTTCTAGTTCAGTGCTCGGTGGAGTAGCGACTCCGGTACTTCGTACCGTAATGGGCAGTGGAAATGCTATCTAATTTACCCTTTTTTTTATTATGGATCTTGAATCCCATTCTCATTTATTAAAAAAACTGCTTCTGTCTCAGGTAAACAAGGCGAATCTACTAACCTGGCTATTCTTTTATTAGCTTTTGATTTTCGTAAATAAATTCTGTAAGTAGAAGTATGTGCTAATACATGTCCCCCTACCGGTTGTGTTGGGTCTCCAAAAAAGAGTCCTGGAGCAGCCATTACTTGATTTGTTATAAATATGGCTAAATTATAAGCCTCACCAAGTCGTAAAAGTTTATGTAAAAGTCTGTTTAATTTTTGTTGTCTATCAGCTAAAGTCCCTCTACCAATATATTCGGCTCTAAAATGACTGATAATAGAATCTACAACGATAAGCTTAATATTATGTTCTTGCAAAAAATTTGGAAGCTTATCTACTGTGAGTTGTAAATGATCTGAATTGAAAGATCTAGTATAAATCACACGTTCTAACATAGTTTTAGGATCAAGATCAGGATATTTTTCGGCTATTTCTAACAAACGTTCAGGTCTAAAAGTTCCTTCTGCATCGATGTATAATGCTTCTGCACCTAGACCGCCTTTTTCTTTTGGAAGTTGAACAGTAACACATAATTGGTGAGCAATTTGAGTTTTTCCGGTCCTGAATTCTCCATATACTTCAATTAATGCTCGTGTTTCAACTCCTCCTCCTAACATGGCATCTATTTGTTCTGAACCGCTCGTAAATTTTTCCATAGATTTTCTGCGTTCCAATAATTCAGCAGCGGATTCAAAACCAATATTCAGGCTATTTCTTGCAGCGGCAATTATCTTCCCGATGGTAGCTTCCCCGATTGAAGTTATTGAGCTTATTTCATTAGGAGAAGATACTGCTAAAGCTTCTAAAGAACTATAACCCGCCTCTCGTAACTTTTCTGCAATCGCAGGTCCTACACCACTTAAATTTTCAATATTTATATTTGTTGAACTATTAGTTTCTACTTTTTTTTCTTTAGAATTTTTTATTGTAGACAAATAATCACCAAATAATTATAATTAACATCAAAATTATCCTATTAAAGCACATAGAGGGAGGTATTGAGATGTATTATAAATAAAAAAATGAAAAACCTAATCTTGTAATCAATTATTCTTGCATAAAAAGATCAAAATATTAATAACCTTTGTCATTCATAACTAACAATATAAATAATTTATTAAGGGATTTTGTCGGTTATTCGTCAAATTTTTGATATTTGAAAAAAAAAATAGTTATTTTAAATTAAAATTATACGTTATATATAATAGAGGATTACTATTAACAATCATTATAGAAAGGTCGAAATAATTTGTCTAATTCAGGTTTATTTGAAAATTTAAGGTCTGAAGTTATTAATACATCAAAAGATTGTAAATTTTATCATGATATATGCGTTAAGGAAGAATACGACTTCGATCAAACAGTTAACGACTCAAACATAGAAGAAATTCCTTATATTAATTGGTCTTATTTTAAAGCATCTAATGGACACTTTACCGAATTACTAAGATTTCCTTTTCAAGATTTAGCCTATTGGACTATAAGTTCTTCCACTTCGGGGGATCCTAGTTTGGTTGGTAGAGGACCTGAAGATATTGAAGTTTTTAAAAATAACTACAAGCGGGTTTTTGAAGATTATTCAAATATGAGCCAAATAAAGCGTTTAATTTTATTTGCTCCACATATACGATTCATGAATCGAATGCCTGGCGAGTGGGAGGGAAAGCGAGGTTTTCTTTTTTATCGTGATATCACCGAGATTTGGGAAGATTATAAAATTGATTATTTATTAAAATTTAAATTTTGGAAAACAATAGGGTACACTATTTCTCATTTTAAATTCAAAGTCTTTATTGAAATAGATGGAAAATTACTTAAAAAAAGTCTTAAACAAGTGGAGAAGCAAAAAATTCCTGCATTAATTGCCAATTCTGCTCCTTTGATGTATAAAAATTTCATGGACTATCGAAAGAAAAAAAAATCGGGTTATAATATGGCTGAGACATTTCGTGTCCAGACAGGGGGTGGCGGTTGGTCAGGAAAGAAGGGGCGTGTAAAACTCGATTATGAGATAAATAAAGCAGAATTTTTAGAAAATTTATCTGATTTCTTCAACATACCTTTTGAAAATTTTGCCGATTTGTACGGTGCAACCGAAACACCTATAGCCTGTGGTGGTCATTGGAGTAAAAAGTATGAGGATTTTATTTTACACCTCGATAAGAATAATGCACGTTTTATTATCCGCTCAATCGAAGACCTTGAAAGGATTAACGAAACTAAAGAACCAGGAGTCCTTGAAATATTAACACCATATGGTGTAAAGTCATATGCAGGGGTCGCCATTTTGCTTGATGATATTATAGAAATTTTAGATTTTAATAAGTGTGTTGAATGTGGTAGAGAAGGAATTATATTCAGGGTGGTTGGTAAATTAACTCCCGATATTGGAAAAGGGTGTATTTCATTTACAAACTTATTTCCTTTTGAAAAAAGTCTTTAATCTTTTCTATTTTTGCCTTTGGAGATAATTGTAATATTCATTTAGACGATAATAGACTTTAGCACCTCTAGTAATAGAAGAAAATGTTGGTATTTTTAAATCATTCAAATTCTTAATGAGTTGAATTCTAATATTCTCAATTTCTAAACTTGTTTCAATAATTCTAGGAATAATGCAAATTAAGGGTTTTAAAATATGTTTTCTAATTCTTTTATAGGCCTTTGCAATTTCTGTTCCATAATCGAAATTTGAAAGACCCGATGCTCGAATTCGTTCATTAAACCAATAAAAGCGTTCTGGCATTTGATAGGTGATTAAAGCATCGATTTTTGGATCAACACTAACAAATTTTAGTATTCTTCTAAAGATATCAGGGAAGAATCCACTTCCTCCCATATCCACAGGATTTTTCACACTAGTATTTACATCTGGTATAATTTTTGCAATTTTACTTTTAGTTTCCGATGATAATTGAGGCAAATTTAACCCCTCTTTCGCACAAGCATCGGTTATTTCCACTGAAGATCCTCCACCACCCACTATTATACCTATATTTTTACCCTTTGGTAATTTATTCTTTAATAAAAGGGTACTATATATTGTATCCCCTAATTCATCAATAGAATCGGTCATAATTACACCAGTTTGTTTCATTATAGGAGCCAAAAGATCATTATCCATTGCCAAAGCCCCAGTATGACTAAAAGCTGCCCTTTTTCCATCTTTTGTAACTCCCCCCTTCCATATAATAACTGGCTTTTTTTTAGTAACCCCTTTAACTTTTTTATAAAAATTATCTCGTTTTACATCCTCAATATATACCCCAATTACCTTAATTTCATCATCATTACCAAAATATTCTATAAAATCTTGGATTGCTAGGTCACATTGATTCCCTATACTTACAGTTTTATTGAACTTTATTCCCTTTCCATTTGCTAATAAAGTAAATGTTCCAGCATGACCTCCAGATTGCGATATAAAACCAACGTTTCCTAAATTTCCAACATCCTGTCCAGGCATAAAAGCCAATCTACTTTTATTACAATGAACTCCTAAGCAATTAGGCCCAATTAATCGTATATTTCCCTCTTTTGCTATCTTTACTGTTTCTTCTTCTAATTCTTTATTACCAACTTCACTAAATCCCGAAGAAAAAATAACAGCATATTTCACCTTTCCAGAGCACTGTTTTAATATCTCAGGACATTTTCTAGCAGGAACAGCTATTATTGCTAAATCAACAATTTCGGGTACATCTAAAATTGTGGGAATAACCTTCCTACCATAAACCTCTGAACGGTTAGGATTGACATAGTATACAGTCTTAGGGAATTTTGAGCGGTTCAAAGCCGTTACAAAACCCCCACCCTTTATTGGATGAATCGAAACACCTATTATAGCAACATTTTTTGGATAAAATAAATCATTCATGTCTGACAAATTCGTGCCTCTTGGTTTCATAATAAAAGAAAAAATAAAAATTTTTCATTTTCTTCAGTATATTCGTTTTTATAAAAAAGAGGGGGTTGGAGTTCTTTTAATGAACGCGATAATTTGAATAAAAAACTTTAAAGTCTTTATACACTTACCATACTATTTATTTCTACCGCTTTTTTTTGATTATTTTTTAATTTACACTTATCGCATTCCTTAACAAAATTAAATTTCCGTTTTAATCCAAAATCTTCTCCACAGGTTAAACAAATCAAAATATCGTTCTCCTATTTTTGTCGGATTGGACAATAGGATTTCTAATTGTAAAGATTATACGATCATCAAAATAAATCTCCCCTTTTTTCGTCGAAGCCGACAAAAATTATTCTAAAAATAAATGTTAGTTATACAATATAATAAAATCTACGTTTTTTTGTCGATTATAATATTCAGTTTTTAACTTACTGTAACTTTAATTTTTAAAATAAATTATCAACTTTATAAGGAACTAAATTTCGAAATGCCCTCTTCAGCAATTTAGTGTATTCTTCCACATCACATCGACTGGAGTGTTTGAGTAAGTGGGATACAAGCACGCGATTTATTGGAGCTTTCGATTTTGCGCTGGTTATGATATATCTTACTTTTTGTCCTGGGTGAATTTCAATTCCTAGATTGGTGAGCTGTTTCGCAGCAATTGCTTGTCGAGAACTGTTCTTATATTGATGAGGATAACGAGTAATGCGGGTAGTAATCAGTAAATCTTCTAGATTATAATCGTGAGCTCGAATTTTATCAATATATTTCTGCAAAACCTTCCTTTTAACCTTCGGAACTAGCTGCTTAAACTCGAAACTATTATTCGCATGTTTTGCAAAATAATCAATCATTTCCTTCTGTGCATCTTTCACTATCTTAGGGGCATCGTGTCTCCTTAGCTCGATTCCCCTAACTTTCATCTTTCCGTTTTTGAACACACCATAGTAATGATTTAGAGTTCCAATTTCGGGATTGGCTTGAGTTGGAAGAAAAACGATGAACTTGTAGCAACCATCATAATCCATCGGAATCCGGGTTTCTTGTTCTATTTCTTCACAATACTCTTGGTATTTATCAATTGATTTTTCAGTATATTCATCCTCATCTTGTAACCAGAGTGAGTCCACAATACCATGGAGCACGTGAAGTCTTTTCTTACGTGCAATTTCCGCAGCTCGTAAGAGGAGCTCCCTAGAATAAGCCGTCACTGCTTGGTGTCCTTCCACACGTCCAAATCGAGCATTTCGGAACCCCATATAGCCAAAACACACGACCAGAATCCATTTTAGAGCACGTTGTCTCTTGGCATATACTTTGCTATTTGGGTTTTTTGCCTTGATTAGACGTTTGTATTGGAGTCTTTTCTCTAAAACTATTCTTAAAGAAATCGGCACGATACCCACACGCTTCTCACAAATTCGAAACTTGATTTGAGGCACAATTTTTGATGAATTTGGGCAACATTTACAAAGAAGAGTCTCCGGTGAGATGTTATATTCTCGCATTAATGTTGGATACATACTTGTGAAGTCGAATTCATGGACATCATCAAAGATGCCGATTTTCGGTTCAAAGATAAAACCACCCTTGTCTGCTTCTAGTAGTGTGAGTGCGGGTTTGAAGCATTCTGCATTCCTTTTTACGGGTGGGATGAGTAGATCGTTCTTTATTGCATTGTACATTTGAATGGCTTGAAGTGCACCTCCGATTGTTATCCTTGTGAGACGCTGTATGGGAATAAAAGAAACTCTTGCAACCTCTATGATCCCTTCTAACCCTCCACTCCAAAAATGACCTGCAACCTTATCTAGATGAAGCCTTCCTGTCAAATAAAACTGGGAAGGGGCCCTGTAGTAGACTATTCCATAAGAAAAATAATGCGAATCTCCACTCAATATCATCTGGCATTTTTCTAATGAGTAGTTATTTCGTGAAAGGGTCAGAGAGGCATTCAATCCATGATATGATGCCCGTGCCACAAGATAAGGAAATAAGAAATTGTCTCCAGAATTAGAATAAATAATATCAGGGTCGAGTTTTCGAACTGTATCTGATAGAGCAATCAGTTTTTCGACTTCGGTGGCTCCATCAATCGTGATATTTTCTTCGTTGAGGGTTACCTTTAGCTTTCGGATGGGGTCGTTCAAACTTGGAACTATGTAACTGGCCCCAATATCCGCGTCGAGATGTAGAATACGAAAATCTGGCAAATTGTAATCAATTTCATCCTGCGAATCTGCCAAATTGAGGTTTAAATGTCCATTTTTTTTAGTATAATCGCCAAATGCAAGCGGAAAAAGATTCTTGTCATATAAAAACATTTGAGAAAGTGGAATGTCTATGTTAAATACAGCACTGTTCTCAAGAGATACAACATCCCTAACCGTTCTTTTAAAATCTCGCACATTTACCTTTACCTCTATTACTTTTTTCTTTCGCTTGTGATTTATGTTGACGTACTTGTCAAGGATCTTTACATCTTCCACGCAGTCATGATACCTTAATGCTCTTTTTAACTCGTATAAATTCTTGGAATACACATAAAATCTTGGATAGTAATCAACGTGCATTTTCTCTACTTGACCGTTCGGTTTCTTCAACCAAAGTGCTATTCCCCGATTTTCCACGTTCAGATCCAACAGCCATGCTTTCAATCTTGGAGCCTCTTATTTTCTCTTCTTATTGATTAAGAGATCATAATCTCTTAAGTTTAGAAAGGGAGGGAGAGATAACTGAAAGAAAGTAAATTTGTCAGTTTATCAAGAATTTTCAATAATTCCATTATTGAAATTTATAAATTTTAAATACTATTATAATTTTAAATACTATTATTATATAGGGTGAACGAATTTGTCAGAAAGTGAATTTACGGAAGAATTAGAGCAATTAAGAATAACTTTTGAAAATGAGAAAGAAAAATTATTGAAAAACTATGTAGGAAAATATGTTGCGTATTGTAAAAATAAATTAGTTGCTGTTGGAAAAACATATGATGAGACTTTATCTAAAGCTTGGGAAAAAGAAAAGCATTTGCCAATCTTAATTGAAAAAATCATGCCAGAGGGAGAGGAAGAAACTTGGTTAATGGTCTCTATTTCAAAGATTTAGAAATTTATGGTAAAATTAAGCTAGAAACCAAAGACAATTCTGAAACTCTAGAAGCTTTAATTGATACTGGTGCATTTAAAACTTTAGTTCCCGAATCCACTTGTGAAATGTTAAAATTACCACGTGTGGAAATAAAAAAAGTATGGGGCATATGTCCAACCCCCGTCGAAGTAAATATTTATCTTGTAGATGTATATTTTTTAGAAGAGAAAGTCATCAACTCTGTTATTGGATTTGATATTCCCTCTAAAAAAAAGATTTCACTTATCGGTCGTGATATATTATCTCAATTTGATTTTACAATTCAAAATTCAGATCAAAAAAGCCATATTAAAAAATTTTGAGTATAAATTAGAATTATAAAGAATCATAAAAATTTGATGAATCTTGACAACCATCGAAGAAGTTCAGAAACGGTTTGAATTAAAAGTTAAAGAATTAAAAGAAATTCTACCAGGACATTATAAAACAAGTATGACTTCAGCGAGAAATTGCGCTGCTTGGACTGTTGCAAGTATGCTAGATATTTTAGGAATTGACAACCTTAATCTTATTAATATGGCTACACCCTTGGCTGTTGTTGGTGGAAATTGTGGAGCAGTAGAAGGAGGATTAATGATCGTCGGCTTAATCCTAGGCAAAAAAGGAAAAAAAGAGCTTAATCATTTAGTTGCAACTATGGAAGGTTTAAAATTTGTAAAACAATTTGAGAAAGAGTTTGGTTCAATTAAATGTAAAGATTTAACAGGTCTTGATTTATTAACTGAAAAGGGACAAAAAGCTTACGTTAAAGAAAATATCTGGGAGAAAAAATGTTATAAACATGTTATAGGTGCAGTAGAGACCATTAGGGATTTATATAAGCGAAAAATTGCCAAAATAATTTAATAAGATTATTATTAAATAGAAATTTTCAATTAATTATTTAAAAAATTCATAAATTTTTTATGGACGAATAATTTTGGTAACAGTTGAGAAAAAATAAAAATAATTTTAGAAGAAAAAAAAGACTATAGATAAGATTATTTTAATTTTTTATATAATATTTCCTTTATATTATATTCATCTCAATTAATATCCATAGTATTTAACTATTTTTGATTCTGGAAACTTTAACATTTTCAAAATTGGGATAATATTTTTTAATTTACAATAATATTCTGTGGATTTATCATCATTTTCTTTATTCACAAAATTTAATTCTATTAGAGCTAGGATAACTTTTTTAACTTTTTCCGAATTAATTCTGACCTTTTTCGCTAAATCATTTACGGTAATATAAGGTTCTAATAAAATATTTTCAAGTATTCTAAAATGGTTAGGATTTTTTAATATAAAGAGTGCTTTATCGAATTTAGGATCAATTTCTCGATCAAAATAGACTATTTTATTCTTTATTCTTTTAGCCCTAATAAAATCAAATTTTTCCAGCATTTGTAAATGCCAAGCAGATATTTGAGGTGTTAATTTTAGAATTTTTTGAATTTCTCTTAAGTGAGTACCAGGATTACTAAAAATATATTCAAATATTTTTTTCCGATTCTTATTTTGTAATACGGAATCTTTTGTAATTTTTGTGCCTTTAATTATAATTTTTTTCGCTATTAACTGATATATTGCTTTATTAATTATTCTTTCTTTTTCATTTTTATTTTTGGATATTTTTAGATTTTTAATTGATTCACTATAGAGTTCTTCGATAGATAAAGGACCCTTTTTTATCAATTTTTTAGCTATTTCTAGGACAGACTCCTCATGTGGAGAAACTACTACATTCTTAAATTTTATCCTTCCTCAATTTTTTTTTTGGGTTTTATCCTTCCTAATTTTTTTAAATTTCCAGTATTTACTATTTTGTATAGAATATAAAAAATTTTTAGAATATTAAATTTCGAAGTTAAAGGATGGTTTTATTTATCCTAAACATTTTCTATGGCATCTAAGAATTTTTCTCTTTCTTCAGGAGATAATCCAGCTAATTCTTCCAAAATTATTATTTTTTCAATCGTAGGAATATTTAATTTTAAGACTCTGTTTATTTCAGTCACCAACAGGATAGTAAAATCGTATTTGAAGTAATTTTTAATACTTTTCTTTTTAATTGATTTTAAAGGAACATTTGAATCTATGATATATCTAAGATTTTTATCTAATGATTTGTTTCTTACTATAGCCTTTTTCGATATCGTTCTTTGTCGTTTTCTTATTATAGTAATGCTTGTAACACCGCTAACTACTGTCGACATAATTCCTATGAATATTATGACGTTTAAAATATGGGCAGAGGGGGGTGACAAAAATGACAGTAACATATTGATAACACCGAGTTCTACTAGTAATGCTAAGGTGCTAATGATACAAAAAATCAATATAAATAGTTTAAAAGGCCATGATAAACCTCTCCCAGCTCTTTCTCTCAATCTCCTTCTAAGCCTCTCTTCCCGTAATCTAGATTTTGCCTCTGTTCCGCCCATAGTAGCCACCAGTCTTTTCCACTTTCTCGTTGTTTCTTGTTCATGTCGTCTACTAGAAACCATTGCAGCGGCTCCAATAACTGCTGCACCTACAATAGCTCCTAATATAAATAATAGGCTAAATGAAAGTTCTTCTGGAAGGACAATAGTAACGTATCTGTCTGAAATTATGCTATTTCCTGCCGCATCTGTTACGTTGAAATAATATGTTATAACGGTTCCTGCTGGCATAGGTGGTAAGATTGCACGATATGGGCTGCCCTGGCTCATCCTAAAACTATCCCAAGGTAGACCAGCAGAGAACCACAACGAAACTTCACTAATGGGTGACCCGAATTCTTCATCTTCAACTTCGATTTCTAAGATCAAAGACTCACCAGGCAACAAGAAGAATGGTAGTCGACTAAATCTTATTGCACTAATATCAGGTGGTGTTGTGTCATTTACATAAAATAAGTATTGGATTGTTGAACTATTTCGTCCTGGTGTATCAATCGCTCTTACCCAGAATATCACGTAAATATCCCAAGTTAAATTAGCACCTGGTATAGACCCTGTAAATGAGGTACTGCTTTCCTTTGTCATAGGAATATTGAAAGGTTCCCCTTTTATTTCACCAAAGATAAAGGCTGTCAAAAATGGATCACTGTCTATAATTGTTACATTAATCGAATAATCTATTCCTGCTTCCGCATCTACAACTGATATATTTAGAAATATCCGAGGAATATCAAAATCAACAATGAACCACACCGTTGCACTTGCATTGTGAGAACTATTTTGATCAAAAACTGTAATAATTATGGTATATAGACCACCAGGCACATAAGTCTTATTGGAGAATTCATATGCTCCCCAAGGTTGATAATAAGGTTTCATAGATGCATTTGTAAAATCGAAAAGGTCTTCCCTGCTGATTTTTATTGATTGGATATTTGTTCCTGTGCCGTTCACAAAGCCGCCTATTCTTATTGTATTACCAGTAGAGATATAATCACCATCGGTTGGATATGTTATAGTTACCGTTGGAGGTGTAGGATCTGGTGCAGGTAGACTTACATCGATCCAGCGGGTTATATTCCTCCAATTACCAATGGTATCTTGCATGGCTATCTGATAGAAGTAAGTGCCATTTATTGTAGGCGTCCATGAATTATTATAATAAGTATCGCCACCTATGTTTTGCATCGTATAGTTGAACCCATCAATATCAAACCAAACTTGATTAACTCCAGATATATCGGTTACATTAATCCATATTTCTAATGTAGTTCCA
>JABXJV010000447.1 GCA_013375355.1 Candidatus Helarchaeota archaeon | reverse complement strand
GGCAAATTCAATTAAAAATAAAAGGAGGTCACTGGGAAAACTTTCCATTAGGTTCTCAAGCTGTAAAGATATTAAAAAAAGCTATTGGAGAAAGAGATAAAGGTTATGTCTTTATTAATCCTAAGACAGGAACACGATATAATAACATAAGTAAATCATTCTCTAAAGCTGTGAGAAAGCTGGAACTGAAAGTAGGAGATAGTTATCTTCGTTTTCATGATCTCCGTCATGTATTTTGTACTTGGTTAAGCAATGAGGGTGTAAGTAGAGATATCCTTCAGATACTATTAGGTCACAAAGACAGAGCTACTACTGATAGATATACAACTTTGAACCCTCTAAAAGCAGGAAAGTTACTTGAAAAACTACCCAATATCAGAGAAAATGTGGCAAGAATTGGCAAGGTCAATGTTTGAACGCTGGTTTTTTTTACAACAGCTTTATATAAGTGTATATAAAACAATAATGCCCCAGTAGCTCAGGAGGATAGAGCGACGGTTTCCTAAACCGTAGGTCACAGGTTCAAGTCCTGTCTGGGGTACGAAAAAATAAAAGCCGAAATTTATCGAGGCTTTTATTTTTTCCCACTATCATTCTATCATTCTAACATCTATCCTTCTAAAAAGGCTTTTATTTTTTCGAGAATGACAGAGTGATAGTTGATAGAGTGATAGAAGTTGAATTTTTTATTTTTTCCCACTATCATTCTATCAACTCTCATTCTCTCATTCTATTTTAGAATGATAGATTAATTGAGGAAAAAAAATAATGTCATTTAGCTTTGAGAAATTATTAGTATATAAAAAATCATTAGAATTTGTAGATGAGATTGAGGAGTTAAGCAAATTGTTAAAAGGTAAAATAGAATTTTCATATATAGACCAATTAAAGAGAGCAGTATTATCAATACCATTAAATATAGCTGAAGCTAATGGTAGATGGCACAAAAATGAAAGAAAGCAGTTTTATTTTATCTCAAGAGGTTCTGTTTTTGAATGTGTTCCTTTAATTCAAATAATATATAGAAAAGGATTAATTAGTCAGGATAGATATGAAAAGATATATTCAATATTAGAAGAAATTGCAAAGATGCTCTCTGGATTAATTAAATCAACTGAAAAGTTAAAAAGATAAGACCTTGGGTACGAAAAAATAAAAGCCGAAATTTATCGAGGCTTTTATTTTTTCCCACTATCATTCTATCATTCTAACATCTATTTTTCTAAAAAGGCTTTTATTTTTTCGAGAATTATTGAGTGATGGTTGAGAGAATGATAGTTGATAGAGTGATAGAAGTTGAATTTTTTATTTTTTCCCACTCTCATTCTATCAACTCTCATTCTCTCATTCTGTTTATCAGTTATGACAATACAAAAATCATCAACCATTCTGTCAGTTTATAGTAATATACCAAGAGTCCCCACTAAAAAATTTGGGAAATCTCTTTCTGTTAGTATGGAGCCAGTGGTAAGAACAAAGG
>JABXJV010000446.1 GCA_013375355.1 Candidatus Helarchaeota archaeon | reverse complement strand
TACCTTCCTGTAGCAATTATAAGCCTTTCTTCATCTTCAGGAATTTCTTGCATTTTATTATACAGAGAAAGTCTCTGTTTTTTTTCCATACCCCCTTTCAGCACAAACACATGGCGTATTAGTTGAGAAAGTTTTTCTGCTAAATACATGAGGTGTTCTTTTCGTTCAGTTAATACTATTGGAGAGCGTTTTTCGTTAACAGATTTTACTACACCGTCGATGATCATCTTATTGCGGCTTTCATCTCGTATTAAGGCGGCATATAGTTCATGGATTGCTGGAGATTTTTCATTATCTAAAGAGCCATTCACTCTAAATTCTGTTTTACGAACAATAACCTTATGTTTGAACGGTCTTGTCGCCGCCTGTTTCTTATCACTTACCTTGTATCGAATCGGCCCAATGTTCATAAAAATAATTGGATGGTGACCGTCTTTGCGTATTACAGTTGCGGAAAGGCCCATTACATATTTTGCTTTGCTTTGTCTTGCGACTATTTCAAAACTCCTTGCAGAAATGTGATGACATTCGTCAATAACCAGATGACCATAATCTCCAACAACATCATCAACTATACCTTTCCAGCTGAGACTCTGAATTATCGCTACATCAATCTTTCCTGATGGAGTCCTTCTGCCAGCACCTATCTGTCCTACTTCTCTCTGATCAATTTCCAGAAAGTTACTCAGCTTGGCTATCCATTGATCGAGCAATTGTCTTCGGTGAACTAATATCAACGTATTGACACTACGTTTTGAGATCATATAAATTGCTACTACAGTTTTTCCAAATGAAGTAGCAGCTGATAGTACACCTGTGTCATAGTACAGCATTGATTCAGCAGCTGCTTGCTGATCAGGTAGTAATTCACTCTTAAATGATACATTTATTTTAGTTCCAGTATAACGTTTATCAATTATCTTTACCTTAATATTAAATGACTTTAATAGACCCATAACTTCATCTAAGCAGCCTCTTGGAATACCTAAATGCTTTGGGAAGTCTTCATAACAACTGATTATTTGTGATTTATTATAAGTCGGAAGCCGCATTGCCTGGGCTTTATAGAACTCAGGATTTTGAAAAGCTGCGATACGGATTAGTTGATTTTGGAGAAATGGGGTTATTTCACTTTTATCAATATATATCTGATTATTGAGAGTCAATTTTACCTGTTCAGGAAGTGGTCCTGTAATTTTCAATTCCTTTCTCTTTCTTGAAGGTGGTAACATCCAAGGTTCTATTTCTGCATCAATAGTATCGACCTTTTTCACATCGAAAACACGTCCATGAAGCAAAGCTTTATTAACAATACTTTCCACTTTGTCACGACTCATGCGATTAATCGAACTCAGGAATTCCCATTGATCAGAATATGGAAGAAAATTCTCATTAAGGAAAACAGTATTACATTTTTCTCTTGGTTTTTTCTGCAATGGTTGTGCAATAAGGTTGCCGAAACTGCCTTTAGGCAGTGTATCCTGGCTTGGGAAAAATCGGTCATATGATTCGAAACCTATTTCGGGACGTCTTTCCATTGTTTCTGTTAGGAGAAAAGAACCAAGTTTTCTTGCAAGCGCTGCAGAGATGGGTTCCACAAAAAAAATCCAAACATGTCCACCCTTGCCGGAACGGGATCGTTCAAGTGCTAAAGGTACATTATAGGACCTACATGTTTTAAAAAAGGCAGATATATCCTCCATCCAGGATGATTTGTCAAAATCTGCAGCGAGAAACCAACATGTTTCATCAAGAAGAAGTGGATACACCCCTATAGTAAATTCACGTTTAGATGGTTCATCAGGATTAATACCAAGCAGGTGATTTCTAATTACTTCATCCGTTACAGGTAAAAACTCTTGGTTTTCACAATCCTTGCATGAAATTTTAGGTTTCTTACAAATTTCCTCAATCCATTCATTTCTGCAGGCAGGCTGGTAACCAGTTTTACCTGTTCTTAAGCTTTCGAACCTTCTTGGATATACATCTTCTCTTCCTCTGAAAAGCGATCGAAAGAGATGGATTTTTTCATCTTGGGGAGAAAGGTTTGTAACGAGAGGAGTGTCAATGTTGAATATAGATTTGGATAATGTACGTTCATAACTTTCTCTTTCAGAGCGTAAGTTTTTTATTCTCTCAAGAATTGCCGAACGCTCTTGATCCAATCGCATTAATTCTTTTTCTGCGATTTTTAATAATCGGTTAATTTCGGTTATACTTCGCATTGCCCAATATCTTATAGTGTCCAAATAATAAAATAAAATTGGTTACTTTTATTGGTTTGAGATTAATAATAGAAAAATCCACAGCAAAAATCAAGTAATTTAAAAATATAGAAATGAAATTAGTTGTGCGTTTGAGTAAAAAAGATTTGCAAATTGAATTAATTGTATGTATATTGTAAATGATTGTATGTAATTTTTATACATTTGATATTATGTTAAAAAAATTATTTGGTTCTGAAGTAAGAATAAAATTATTAAACCAGTTTCTGATGCATGCTGATCAAGAATTCTATTTACGTGAGCTTTCAAATCATTTTAATATATCACCACGTTCTGTTAGTATGGAATTAACTAATTTAGAAAGCATGGGATTGATTAGAAAACGTATATCAGGAAATCAACATTACTATTCTTCTAATATCCAGCATCCTTTATTCCACGATTTAAAAAATATATTTGCAAAAACTATCGGATTAAAAAACATCATTGCTGATTGTTTCGAACCTTTTAAATCAAAAATCAAATTTTCTTTTATTTATGGTTCAATAGCAAGAGGAAATGATACCAGCAGCAGCGATATAGATTTACTGATTATAGGAAATGTTAGTTCAAGAAAAATATCGAGTATTTTGCTTAGTGCTGGTTCAAAACTAAACCGTGAAATTAATTTTTCGGTTTTTTCTCTTGAAGAGATTGAAAAACGCATAAAAAATAGCGAGCACTTTATAACAAGCGTTTTCAAAGAACCAAAAATATTTGTAGTAGGTGATTTTGATGAGTTTAACAGATTGGGAAAAAAATGGCTGGTTGAAATCCCATAAAACCAGTCAACAGGAAATACAAAATTTACTAAGAATAATTGAGCGAGATTTAGACGACTGCCAAAAGATGAATGTTTCCGCCGACTGGAGGTTCGCTATTGCCTACAATGCGGCATTGCAATGCTGTACTATTCCGCTATTCTGTTCAGGATATATGCCAACACGAGGACAAAGTATACATTATCGCGTAATACAAAGTTTAGTATTTACATTAGGCTCTAATTTTGATGAGATTGTAGCATATTTAAATTCGTGCAGAGTAAAAAGAAATATAAGCGATTATGAAGCAATTGGATCGATTTCAGAGAGTGAAGTGAAAGAATTAACTGATGTTGTCGAAGAACTCCATAAAAAGGTGAAAAATTGGTTAAAAAGAAATTTTCCCGGTTACGAATTATAACTTGAAGATTTGTTATGATAAGCCTATATTGCTATATATGAAAAAAATCTATATATCTTAAAAATTCATTTTTTCTCCAACAGAAGTACTGCGTTCATAAAATGTTAATTTTGACTTTCAGTGCATTATACTTACATTTAGCTCTCTATTTTGAAATCTAACAATACAAAGGAATAAGGTGTTAATCCAACAAAATTATCCACAAAAGTATCTAAAAAACTTTCTTAATAAAGTATTATTCTAAATCATTACAGTATAACAATTTGAGAAACAGAATATATTAGTATTTGCATAAATCAAAACCTCACATATTTGTAATATTTTGAGTGGCACTTTCTTGCGATTTCTAACAGAAAATAAATTAAGAAAATAAATTAGTGATAGCTTTTTTTAATTGAACATTTCTGCAAAAATACCATATGGGTTTGTTTCCATTAAAAGATTTAAATTTAATTTATTATATATTTGTTGAAAGTAATTCATTAAACGTTTCAATACACAACTATTTATTGTTATGGACGAAGAAACAGATAATTATGTATCCTTTTACTGAATTAGTAATCAAAAAGACATAGTTTGTAATTAATGTTCAACCACAGAATAATGAATGAAAGTTCATTAATTCTTATATGTTCAGTAGAATTCAAACTCAGGGATAAATCACTAACATCACGAAATTGGATGAGTTAATTGCTCATATTCCGATCTTTGGATTCAAATTGGATTACAAGAGGATTTTTCCAGATAATAGCCTCTTCATATTATTATTTATTGAAAAACCGTTGGCAAATTGAAAAAATACCTAATTTTTGCAGGATAAAGGCTATATTAAAATATGTTTTTCCAGATTTTTATAATTAACAGTTAGGAAAAGTGTATGATGAAGATAAACAACGAATTGTTTTTAAATTATTTACATTGTAAATACAAATCGTATCTAATTTTCATAGGCGAAATTGGGGAAAAGACTGAAAACGAACTTATGATGTCCAGACTCCAAAAAAACTATAAACCTATTGCTGAAAATGCACTCCTTAATCATCTTAAATACTCTTCAGTTCCACAAAAACTTTATTTAACAAGGTCTAATTTGAAGAAAGGATATCCCCTTATTTTTAATTCCTTTGTTAAAGGCAATATCAATTCATTTCATTTTGACGCACTGTTAAAAACTTCTGAAAAATCATCGTTAGGCACATTTAGCTACATACCGATTCTCTTCCATTTGGAAGATACTATTAGCGAAATAAACAAACTTTTTCTCGCATTTGAAGGTTTCTTATTAGGGAATATGCAAGAATATCAACCAAATATTGGTAAAATAATTTACGGAAAAAATTGTAGGTCAATAACTATCAAACTTAAGCAATATGAATTTAAGGTTAATCAAATTGTTGATAATCTTGGAGAGTTAATAAATAATATTTCAGAACCTAAATTAATTCTTAACAAACATTGCCAATTCCGTAAACGATGCAAAAATGAAGCTCTAAAAAAAGATGATTTAAGTTTATTACAAGGAATGAACGAAAACATTATTAATAAGTTCAATAATAAAGGGATTTTTACAGTTAACCAACTATCATATACTTTTCGCCCAAGGAAAAGAAATAAAAGAATTAAAGCTCAAAATATGCCTTTTTATTTTTCCCTTCAAGCATTAGCATTGCGTGAACAAAGGATTTATGTATTTCAAAAACCTAACTTACCAATTACAAAAACCCATGTTTTTATCGATATGGAAGGTAATTCAAATGGTAGCATGGTGTATCTAATTGGTATGATAGTGGTTGAAAACGGTAAAAGCAAGTCATATACTTTTTGGGCTAACACTAAAAATGAAGAAAAAGACATATTTGTTCAGTTCTTACAAATTCTTGCTAGCCTCAAAGATGCATTTATATTTTATTATGGTAGTTACGAAACACGTGTTTTCAAGCGTATGGTTTTGCTAACTCCTACAATAGAAGTCAAAGACCTATTACAAAAACGTTCTGTGAACATCCTTTCAGCGATTTACTCAAATTTATACTTCCCAACTTATTCTAACGAATTAAAAGATATTGGAAAAAACCTTGGTTATATTTGGTCAGATCCCAATTCCTGTGGTATACAAAGTATTGTTTGGAGGAAACAATGGGAAAACACCAATGATAATGCACTGAGAAGCAAGCTGATTAAATATAATCATGAAGATTGTCTTGCATTGAGGAATATAACTGAATTTATTTATTCAATTTCTGATAACAACATTTATGAAGCAACATATTCGCGCCCATTGGACATTGCATTAGTTGAGGAAATAAAAAGTAGTGAGGAAATGCCTGAATTTGGCAGGGTAAAATTTGCAACTAAAGACTTTGACTACATAAATAAGTGTGCGTATTTTGATTATCAGAGAGATAAAATATTCGTTCGCACAAACAACAATTTAAGGAGAGCGAAAAAACATAAAAAAAAATTAAAGATTAAATTTAAAATCAACAAGAAAATAATGTTCAAAGCATATAAATGTCCTCGTTGTGAAAGTAAACGTATATTCCGTGACAAAAACCAAGTTAAAAGCAAATTGTCTATAGATTTGCAAATCTCACAATTTGGAATCAAGTCGTGGATTACAAAATTTAGTTATGCATATCACTTGTGTTCCTTTTGCAAAAACTCTTTCGTCCCTCAAAACTATACGAAACAGATTAAATTTGGACATAGACTAATCGCATGGGCTATGTATCAACATATTAAAAACCGGATTTCTTTTGAAAATCTTGAAAGAACCTCACATGATTGTTTTGGCTTGCCAGTTAATTTCAACCAATTTTATTGGATTAAGTCTTATGCGGTGGAATATTATAAACCAACATACAACAAGATACTTAAAAAAATCATAACTGGCCCAATCATTCACGCAGATGAAACTAAAATAAAATTACAACAAGACAGCGGGTTCGTATGGGTCTTTACAAACATGGAGGAAGTTGTGTATCTTTATAGGCCAAATAGAAAAACTGAATTCCTTCATGAGTTACTTAAGGATTTTAAGGGTGTTCTTATAACAGATTTTTATACAGGATATGACTCTTTGGAATGTATTCAACAAAAATGCATTGTCCATTTGATTAGAGATTTAAACTATGATTTATATAAGAATCCATTTGATAACGAGCTTAAAATGTTGGGGACAATGTTTGGAAGTTTAATGGGGAATACTGTCAGTACAATTGATCGTTTCGGACTTAAAAGCAGATATATGAGAAAACATAAGAAAG
>JABXJV010000445.1 GCA_013375355.1 Candidatus Helarchaeota archaeon | reverse complement strand
TATTCCAATTTTTTTCTCTCCAAAGATTTTAAAATCCTCCCTAAAGGCAATCTAGGAAAATAACCTTTTAAAGAACTCAACCAATCTCCTTAATTGGCGGAGATGGTTTAAAATAGGTATCTTTTCAAAAATAATTGCTAAAAATTCCCCGACTTCTCGCGCATTAAATTTGCTTTTACCAAATTTTCTATCATAAAATTGGATAGGAACTTGACCGATTTTAAATTCGAAATATTTTGATTTTTCGAGAATCTCAACTTGGAAAGAAAATTTTTGGGAGCTGACATACTGTAGTATATTTTCGAGGACTCTCCTATGATATAGGCGATAGCCGCTTGTGCTATCACTAGATTTTACTTTTAAAAAGAGAGTTGCAAGGATATTTGTTAATCTACTAACTATAACTCTAAAGCGACTTCTATTAAAATTACCACCACCAGGAACAAATCTGGATCCTATAACTATATCATAATATTTCGAGGCCTTAATGAAGTCTAGAATAGATTTTGGGTCATGGGAGAGGTCTGCATCCATTGTAATAACCATATCCCCAGTTGCACTTCTAAAACCAGCAATATATGCCATTGCCAACCCCTCTTTCTTTTTTCGGTGAACTGGTTTAATATTATTAAATTTTTCTGCTAATTTATCAATAATTTTTCCTGTTCCGTCAGGACTATTATCATCAACTATAATTATTTCGTAATTAATATTTATATTTTTGAGAATTTCTTGAATTTTGTTTATTAGAATTTCAATATTTTCCTTTTCATTATAAGTCGGGATACAAATTGAGAGTTTTTTCACCTATGATATTCCTCCTTAGAGAATATCATCTCTATCAATCTAATTTTTTGGTTTTAACCATAATTTGAAATACTAATGAATTTCGGTATATCTTTTTGTCCAAATTCTTTTTATTAATAACCAAGTTAAACCTATAAGATTTAAAAATATAATCATTTAGCATGTTATTATTCTAATCTCCCTCCTCTTTTAAGACTCTATTATTAAATGTTGTTGGCTATGATGGATTATAAGAGAATAAATAAAGCAAAAAAATTTGGTGCAGAGAAACACAGAGGACAGAAACGCAAGTTTGGTGGTAAACCTTATTTTACACATCCTTCTAATGTTGCATCAATGGTAGCAAAATATACTCAAGATGAAGAATTGATAATAGCTGCATATTTACACGATACAATTGAGGATACTGAAACAACTTTCGAAGAGATATTAAAAGAATTTGGTAAAAGAGTTACAGTATTAGTAAAAGAATTAACATCAGATAAAAGTAAATACTCTAAATTAAATAAAGGTGATTATTTATTAAAAAAAATGAATAAAATGAGTGATGAGGCTTTATTGATAAAACTTTGTGATCGCTTGGATAATATATCAGGTCATCCTAATGAACCTGATAAGTTTGTAAGAATATATATGGAACAAACTGAATACATTTTAAACAATCTTGAAAGAAATTTAACACTAATTCATAAAGAAATAATTAAAATGATACAAGATAAATTGAAAAAAATTCAAAAAAAATTAAAATAGGACTGAGTTTTGTCTATTAATTGACTATATTATTATAATTTATTAAAATTGTCGAATTATTTCATTCTTCTATCTTTGTAATTAAATTCAATATAAATTGCTGTCCATTTTTAATTAAAATTGCAATAGTTGTAGCTAATAAAAAAGACATAGTAACTATCATTCCAATAGCAAGTAAACCTAAACCGATCGATAGAGAAAACATTCCAAGAAACCATTCAGCAAATCCAGTACTTACGAAACCAATCTGAACTGTAACTGCTGCTTCAAAAATAAGAACAATTCCACCTATGACAATTGCAATTAATGTAAACATAATCGCCCAGGATAAGAATGCTGCAAACGCTTTCATTGCGTTAGGGCTCATATTATCCACCTTAGACTTCTAACTCTCTAATTTATCAAGAATATAATCGTATCCCTTTTTCCAAATTGTAGAAAATATGATTATCAAGAAGAATATTGCTAAAAGGGCTGCGGCAATTACTAATATTTGCATACCCGTGCTCCCTGCTAAAAATGAACCTGCTTTACCTGTTGGTTGAATTAAATCTAAAAAGAACCATATTCCACCGAGTAGAACGATTCCAATACCTGTTATAAGTCCTCCAATCAGGATTTTAGCTAAAACTTCTAATTTTTCATCCATTGATCTTCACTCTCTTCTTAAATCTAATTTTGATCAAGTTTTAGATTTAAATTATTTAAGTATATTTTAATTTTAATACTCTTTATTTATAAAGATTTATTTAAATATATTATATTTTTCTTTATTTTGTCGGAGTCTCATAGTTTATTTTATAAGTTTCTTATAACTTTTAGACTTTAGAAGTTGAAAAATAGAACCAAAAAAATCCTTGAACAAATATTTCTAATATTTATGTGTTTAAGATTTAATCTAAACTCAGTTTCATAATAACGTTTTAAATACAAAGAAATGGTTAATTTAATTGAAAATTAATTATTTATTTTGAAGTTGTTTTATAATTTTAATTGATTTTTTAATTCCGATAAAAATCAAGCACATTTATACTTTTAAACCAAAATACCAATAATTACATCAGAAGAAATTGGATCATAAAATTCAATAATGAATTGAAAATACATTTTTTTAAATGGTGATTAAAATAAAGTTAGGGAAAAAGATTAGTGAAGGAAAAACTAAAATAGTTTACGAATCAGACGACCCAAATGAAGTTATACTTGAATTTAAAGATGATATTACAGCGGGAGATGGCTTAAAACATGATATAATTAGGGATAAAGGATATTTAAATGCCGCTATCTCTGCTGAATTCTTTAGAGTTTTAAATGAAAAAGGAATTCCCACTCATTTTAAAGAATTTATACCCCC
>JABXJV010000444.1 GCA_013375355.1 Candidatus Helarchaeota archaeon | reverse complement strand
GATGAAAATTTGAGATATCCGTCAGAGATTTTTATGTTCCCACTGCCTGCTGTTAAGTTATCGAAGTTCCCGACAATACGAACATCAAACGAACTAATCCCACCGCCCTCAAGGAAAAATCCTTTAAATTCAGGTAAAAATGATAAAATATCCCCCTTTCCTTCCACAAGGAGTCAACATCATCGTTCCTGTTAAAAGGAAGATAACCCTCTCCCGTAAGGACAATTTTATCCCCTCTCTCCAAATAAAATTTCCTGATAGCAAGGCTTGAATTGTAATAACCATTATTCTTTTGTTCTGTTCCATTAATTTTTTCGGGGTTGCCGAGACTTACATATAAATTGGTGAAACTATGACCATAAATTTTTCCGTTCTTTAAGTTAATTGAGCCAAAAATTTTAGGATTGTGCAATTTCCCTATTAATTCAAGATTCGTATTTATAAATCCCGAAATAAGTCCCCCTCTATAATTAACAGCATTCAAAATCATCTCACAATCGAGGCTGTCACCCTTTATAGTGAAATACATATTGTCTTCTTTAAAATCAACTTTCCCCCATCCTGCTATAAGATTTTTATCATCATTACTTACAATTACCTTATTTACCATAAAATTATTCCCATCCTCCGACTGAAAATCAACCAAACCTTCAAATCCAGAAATACCTCCTATATCTGCATTTATCATTTCAATCTTTCCAGAGATGTTAGGATGTGAAAGAGCCCCTTTGAATTTTATCAACCCATTAATTTTCCCTCTTCTCAAGGAACCGAAATTTCTGTTGAAAAATTTCTCAAGCTCTGAAACGCCGGTTCTTATTACAAGTTCTGCGTCTATATTGTTAGATTTAAAAATATCAATATTTCCATTTAAATCAAAAATTCCAGGTATGTCAAATTTATTAAAAATAAATTTATCTTTCTCTTTAACTATATCCAAAGAGAATACAAACTGCTCTTTTGGATTAGGATAATACAAAACCTGTGAATAAATAAACCTCTTTCCATTTTCTCTTTTTGAAAATCCATTCAAATCCACCGTTATATTCTTCTCTTTTGTTTTACCCTTTTCACATCCCCTTCCCCACAAAGTATAATTATCCTCTGATTTTTCTGCTCTGAATTCAAACTCGACGTTCTTCCCAATTTCACTGAAAAACGGAATATATACAATTTCATTTATAATCCCAAAAGGGTTTGTTAATGAAGTTAACTTCCAGTTTTTGCTTTCCAAATCGACCGAACCTTTAAACTCCATCCCTTGAGAAAATGAGCGCCCATTAAATTCTAATCTCTTATCTTTTATATTAATATCTCCTGCTATAGAACTGGAATCACCACTATTGAAATTAATTTTAAATATCCCACTTATGTCCTTCAAATTCCCTGAGAAACCAGCATCAAGAATGCCCTCATTGTTTTTAAATTTCAATAATGGAAACTTTTCGGATAACTGGGTAAAATCCTGTTTTGCATTAACAATAATATCGACATTTTTATCTCCACGCAGCCCTAAATCACCATATATATTAACAGTTCCAAGCCCGCTCTCGAGAACAAAATCCCTTATCTTTAAATCATTTTTACTATAACTTATTTTTGTTTTTACATCACCGATGTTTTTCCCGTTGATTGAAAAATTATCTACATCCAATTTCCCCGCAAATCTCGGGTTGTGAATATCTCCATTTACTTCAATATTTAAAATCAACTGCCCTTGATATTTTTCTTTCAAATTAGGAAGAATATCACTTCTCAATTTATCAATGTTGATACCTTTCGCTGTAATTTTCAAATTTAATTTAGGATTGAAAATGTTTCTTATTCTGCCAGAACATCTCACCTCAGAACCATTATACATTTGCCTGAATTCATTAATGATAAAATCGCTGTTTTTGAAATTTCCCTTCAAGAATATATTACTACATTTTATATTTTCATTGAGCACCACTAAGTCGCCATCTTGAATTATAAAATTTCCGCTGATAACAACATCTTCCAATTTTTTTGTGTTTGAGTCAAACTCAAAATATAAATCACCATTTGCTGTCCCGTTACTAAATTGAAAATATTTGTTGACTGAAATGGGATTCTTTTCATATAATTTATAATTTTTCAATCTCAGCCTGCCAATAAACTTATCTTCATCTACAATTTTTTTCCCTGTCAACCTGAAATTTTTCTCATTCGCGTTAAAAGCACAGCCGTCAAATTTGAATTCCACAAAATCCTTTCGGCTCAGGTCAATCCATCCATCTACATCAGAAGCAATCTTCGATTGTTGCTCCTTAATGTTATAAACCTCCGCTTTCCCATGTGAAATGTTTATTCTCTTTAAAAAACCAATATCTTTTCTAATCTCTTCAAACTTTTCCAAAAAAGACGAAAGGATTAAATCCTTTTCAGATTTTTTATTCTGAACTTTTTTATCAGAGTGCGGAATATTTATTGATATATAAGGATGAATGATTGTTAATTCTTCAGGGAGAGAATTAAGGCTGAAATTATTCTTGAAAAGGTTTATAAGATTGTATCGAAGCTTTACTTCATCAACGTATATTGAAAAATTTTCATTTTCGGGGTAAACTACGATTCCATTCAACAAAATCTTATTGAAATACACTTTTAAACTGTTGATATCACAATATCCATTTAGTTTTTGCTTGATCTCCTCCAAGAGAAGATTCTTTGCCCTTTCACTTACCTTTACCTTATCTATCCCCTGCCATAAAAAGAGAAAAAAGAGCAGAAGGATTGTAAAAATTATCAAAATTTTAATCTTTTTCTTCATAAATCTAACTGGGATTTCCCACAGATTTATTTAACAGAATAACTGTCAAAAAGTGGATTCCCCCCCGAAGCTTCGGGGGGAATGACATTTTTAATGTTTTACTTATCTATATCCATATTTTACAAAGGTATTTATTTGTTAAAAAACATCGCATAGTGTATAATTTTTACTTTTTGCCTGCTCATCTAAATATCTGTATAATATAGAAACTTCTCACAATTACTTAAACATTAAATTATTTAATAAGTTCCATAAGTTTAAATTAAAATAAATCCTTAAATTTATAGATAATTGGAACGGAAAGTTTTGATAAGAAAAATAATTACTAATTCAGAATAGCATTAAAATATTTTTTGCCTGAAAAATAAAAAAAAAAATTAGAAAGAAACAATGTTTTCGATATTAGAATTTTTAGATATTTGCTCACTCACCATTCCGAACCTTCTTTCCCGGTTCTGATAGTCAATTATAGCCTTGTAGAATTCTTTGGCTCTAAAATCCGGCCATAATACATCGGTGATATATATTTCGGTATAAGCCAACTGCCAAAGCAGGAAATTGCTTATTCTAAAGACTCCACTGGTCCTTATTAGAAGGTCGGGGTCCTTTAAGCCTGCTGTATGAAGGTTTTCCGAAACAAACATTTCATTTATATCATCAACCTCAACTTCATTATTCTTTACTTTCTTAGCGATTCTCTTAACCATATCTACTATTTCAACCCTGCTCGAATAACTTAATGCTAAATTAAGAATTAGACCGCTATTGTTTTTTGTCCTTTCTATTGCTTCTTCCATTCCCTTTCTCGCATTCGCTGGAAGGTCAGATAGGATACCAAGTGTATTTACTTTAACATTATTTTTAACAAGTTCATCTATCTCTTTTCTAATAGTATTCAAAAGCAGGCTCATAAGAGCAGAAATTTCGGTTTTGGGTCTGTTCCAATTCTCCATAGAAAATGTATAAAGTGTCAATATTTCTATCCCAAGCTCAGGACATAACCTTACAATCTCCCTCACAGAATCTACCCCTTTTTTATGTCCTGCTATTCTCGGCAATCCCCTTTTTTTTGCCCATCTACCATTCCCATCCATAATTATTGCAACATGCTTAGGTACATTACCCTTCAATAAAATCTGTTGTTTCAGTTTTTCTTTCTCTTTGGAAGACATTTTTATAAAGAAAAAATATTATTTTATCGTTCAAAATTATATTATTAATTATCTAATGTCAAGTAAAATTTGGGTCTTATATTAAAATATGAAATGGCAAAAAGTGGATTCCCCCCGAAGTTCGTGGGGAACGACATTTTTGATGTTTTACTTATCTATATCCATATTTTACAAAGGTATTTATTTATTAAAAAACATCAATTAACGTATAATTTTTACTCTTTGCCGGCCTATCTTAAAAATAAATTTGGTTAAAAAATTTCTAATTATTTATTTAATTTTAAAATACAAAACCCTGCTATTAACGCAGGGTTAATAATAATTATTTCTGATTTTTAAATCTTTTTATTTATAATATTCCCTCATAAACAGCCTTAATCACTATAAAAAGCATAAATCTTTGTTAAATAGTTAATCATGAATATTATAATTAAAAAATACACTGTAATAAGATTCACAAGGGAAAAATCTTCTCCCTTTATGGAGTAGCTTTTCTTAATTCCTCAGCCTTATTAAAAGCCTTTTCTGCTTCCTCCCTGTTTCCCAAATTTGCCTTTGCGATGCCTATCAATTCCCATATATCAGGATTATCTGGTTCAAGTTCCAGTAATTTGTTTAAAGGTTCTATTCCCTTTTGATAATCCTTAACATCAACAACATAAAATCTCGCCAGGCTCCTTAAAGCGGGTTTATTATCTGGCGAAAGTTCAAGTGACTTCCTAAACTCTCCTTCTGCTAACTCTTTATTTCCAGTTTCATAAAGGATTTTACCATAGTTAAGGCGAAGGTCAACATCATTGGGATTTTTTTCGACAGCATCTTCAAATATAGTTAATGCTTTTACGGAATCCCCCAATTGATATGTTGCCAGCGCAAGTGCTCTCAAAGCCCTTGGACTGTCAGGAACAATTTCAATGAGTCTTTCATGATAATCCACACTTTTCTTTAATAATTCATTATTATCCATATTAATTCCGTCCTCAAAATACATATTACCTAAAACAGAAAGTGCAGATTTATGGTTTGGATTTTCTTCAAGAAGTTTTTCAAACAACTCCTTTGCTTTATCCTGTTCCCCAAGGAGTAAAAATGCTCTGGAAAGAATTTCGGCGGGCCTATCACTTTCTGGAGATATCTTCAAAGCCAGTTCTTGAGTTGCAATCACATGTCTTAATATACCTTTAACTTCATTTTCATCAACATCTTTATCTTTTAGTAGATTTACAGCATCATTATACCTGTTAATCCCTTGAGTAAGAAAGTCGTTAAAATAACTCTCTTTCAAACCATCAATTTGTTTCTTGAATTTGTCGCCGATTGAAAGGGACATATCAAAGTCTTTCAGCATCTCATCCCATTTCCCCTCTTGACCATCTATAACACCGAGCCAATAATATCCAGTTGGGTCGTTTGGATATTCTTCTACACTTTTATTCAACTGCTCTCTTGCTTTATCAAAATTATTCTGGGCGATATAGAGTTTGGCACCTTTAATATACGCAGATTCACAACTCAAAATCAGCAAGCCAATCAGAAACAATACCGAAATGAAAGCTATGAATAATGGCTTCTTCATAATTTTCTCTCCTTAAATTATAAATATTCAAATAAGTTTTATTTTGAAATATACTTTAAAAAATCAATTAAATCAAGATTTTTTTAAGTTTTCCCAATCCCCATAAGGTGGGTAAAAAATGCCTTCTTCTGTTATAAATGCTGTAATTAAACTATTAGGTGTTACATCAAAAGCAGGATTAAATACATTAACGTTTTCTGGTGCTGTTCTTTTTCCGAAACCCATATAGACTTCTTCTGGATTCCTCTCTTCTATTGGAATTTCCCCACCGTTCTCTAAAGAAAAATCGAACGTTGAATAAGGAGCGGCAACATAAAAGGGAATATTATGTTTTTCGGCAAGGACAGCAAGATTATATGTTCCGATTTTATTTGCTGTATCTCCATTCGATGCAATTCTATCTGCTCCCACAAATACATAATCAACCATTCCTTTTTTCATCAAAAATGCTGTAGTGTTGTCGCAAATTAAAGTTACATCAATACCCTTCATTTTAAGTTCCCATGCAGTCAATCTTGCTCCCTGTAAAAGTGGGCGAGTTTCATCTACATAAACCCTTACCTTTTTCCCTTTCTCAACCGCAGTATAAACAATCCCCAAAGCGGTCCCAATACCGGCTGTCACCAAAAATCCTGTGTTACAGTGCGTGAGAACAGAACATTCATCTTTCAACAATTTCACACCATTTTCACCAATCTTCCTGCTTATTTCCTCGTCCTCCCTATAAATATCCAAAGCCTCTTTCAGGAGTTCTTTCTTAACTTTTCCCATGGATTCACCAGAAAGTGAACAAATCTTTTTATACATTCTTTCCACTGCCCAGAAGAGATTTTTTGCCGTTGGTCTTGTAGAACGAAGGTCGTTAATAACTTTGTTAACGAAACTATTAATCCTAAATCTCTTATCATTCATCTTCTGGACTCCGAGCACAACTCCGAAAGCACCTGCTATTCCAATAGCAGGTGCACCCCTCACCTTTAATTTCTTTATTGCATCGCATAATTCAAGATGGTCACCTATCTCAAGATATACAAGGTCCTCTGGAAGTTTGGTTTGATCTATCAACCTCACCTTTCCATTTACCCATTCAATACTTTTCAATTTCATCGCTCCTATTTTGTTATAAATTAAAACAAATTTATTTCACAATAGAAGGTTTTTTACATTTTTAAATTTACCCACCTTTAAATATAAAGTCAATAAATATTTCCTTTTATAATATATCATTCAAAAATTTTTAATAAATAATTTTCTAAAAAAAATATCACAACAAAGTAGAATAAAAATCTATTAATTATTCAATAAGTAACTTCTTTAAATTAAATAAATTATGATATAAAAAAAATTAAATATTTTTTTAAAATTAATCGAAAATAAAAATAAGTATTTTACAAAATATTTTTCACTTGACAATTAAAGCAAATCAAGTTAAATTCTCCTCAATATTTTTTTGAAATGAGTAAATAATCGACTATAATTCTTTAAAAATCATGATAATACAGCCATGAGAATCCCAAAAGGCAAACTTATAATTTTAACATCGCGTATCCTCAAAGAGATAACTGTGTCTGGTAAAACCCTTTTATATTATATAACATTCTTCATTGTTTTTTTAATATTTACAAGTGTAGTATTAAGTTCCATCCTTGCATATTTCAATAGGAAGAAGATTGAAAATGAAATATCAAATATAAAGCAGCAAAAAGAAATTCTCTTAAATCAATATAATAACGCAAGAAAAGAAATTTCTAAGATTGTTAAAGAGAGAAAAGAAAAGAATAATTTAAAAGAAATAATTCAAAAATTAAATCCAAATGTAAACCAAGAGTTTTTGGACTTATGCACTGATATGATTTATGAAAATAAGAAGTTTATAGAAGAAAGTTTAAATCCCTGTTCAAAAATAAAACTAACTTACAAAGCATCACCATTTTCTTTAGAGCCTGGTTCTTCAATGATCCTTGCAGTAATTGCTATCGAAAGCAATTTTAATACAGACTTGAGAAGCAATAAAGGTGCAGTTGGGGTCTTTCAGATAATTTCCGGTACTGCCAATGAACTCGGACTGAAGAACCCATGGAAACCCTCCGAAAACATCACAGGTGGAATTAAATATCTGTCATATCTTTTAAAGAGGTTCAACAAATATAAAGACCAGATTCACTTTACATTTGCATCGTACAACGCAGGTCCTACAAGGGTTATCAACGAATGGATACCAACCTGGGGGGATTCCTGGAGCCTCATATTTGAGGGACTAAGCTCTGAAAAATCTTATCGTGAAACCAGAGACTACTCCGTTCTTGCACATCAATTGATGACATTATTTGCCTCTGGAAAATGGGCAAATAAAAATGAATATTTCTGGATAGATTATAAAAACAACATACTTGATGAAAGCAAAGATAACCTTTATTCATTGATTTTCTGAATTTTTTTTATCATTCACAGAACTTTGACAAATTTGGCAGGACAGACATTTCTGTCTGTCCGTTCGTTATTATCGTCAGACAAGAATGTCTGACCCTACCAAAATTTACGTTTACGCTTTTAAATAATAACTGAATTTTATTAAATTTTTCAAATTCACAACTTTTTTGTAAAAAAATTTGCACATCCGCCAT
>JABXJV010000443.1 GCA_013375355.1 Candidatus Helarchaeota archaeon | reverse complement strand
TAATTAGAAATTAATTCATTGTATCAGCCAGAGCTTTATGAATCTCTTCCCATGCATTTCTGGATTCATGCAATTTTATTATATATGACTCCAGAGGTTTAATTTTCATAACAGCATTATCTCTTTCCCTTGCAGCGGTCGTAAGTTATCTTTGCAGGTCCCCCGGCTTTCCAACTTCAGACATCGTTTCTTGGATTACCTTTGATTTTTCCTGCTCCGCTTTTATTTAATGAAATTTGAAAAAGGGATTTTAAATATTTTTTTAAATTATAAATTTACTAGTGGATTTCTCTAATTATTATAGTGAGGGGGAGCTCTTAATAAAGGGAGATTAAAATTTTTTGAAACACAAGGGGAAAAATATTCAAAGCAACTAAATGAATAAGTAATTTCGTGGAAAAAACTTGAAACCTGATTTGAAAATATAAATCGAAAAGTGCCAAATATAGTACATATTAAACAATCACCAACGTTGATTAATTTAATTCTATGAAAGTCAAAACAAGGTGATTCAGGGTTATCTTTATGATTGTGTTTTCCTTCAAGGATTACTAACGTCTTTGTGTTAAAAGGGTTAAAATCGGAATCTAAGTTATGAATAAATGGGAAATAAACTATACTAATAAAATAAAGAAAAGATAGACTGACTATCAGGAGAATAGCAGGTTTATACTTTCTTATAATTTTAAACATAATAATTTAATTTTTTCCGCTATTTCAAGTAAATTATAGCATCTCTAATTTTAGCAAAATTATAAAATATTTAAAGTAATTTAAGATTTTTGTTGGAAATTTTTCATAATCAGATTGTCAAAAGCAATCTGACCTACTAAAATTCTAATATTTTTTTGTCTCTCCATTTTTTATCAAATAATTCTCTATCTCAATTTTGGAGGAATATGTAAAGAAAAAAGATTTCTAACTCTTGTTTTAGCTTTCCTTGTTTGGCTTTTCCCTAACTTCTTGTTCAGCTCTCGTTCTCTCCTGTTTTAGACTTTATTTTTTCATAGAAAATTTTTTCTCTTTTCGCTTCTCTCTTTTCTGCTGTTTTTATATTTTTAATCCCTTCTTTTTTATCTTTTTTAGGTGTGACTTCCTCCTTTATATCTTTTTTACCTCCCCTCCTCTTTGGGTGTAATTCTCTTTTTCCCTTTAACAACAGGTGCGGAATCATCAGGAATTTGTGGAGGTGCTTTTTCATGTTTAATCTTTTTTACCTCTGCTTCTTCTAACACTTTATAAATTGTTTCTTTAAGCACTTTTATTCTAAAAGGTTTTCTTATAAAATCACTAAATCCTTGATCAAGTAATGATTGTTCTTCTGAAGGATCAATTTTCCCTGAAATTCCGATAACCTTTGTCTCCTTCAATTCAGGATTTTCTCTAATGTGCTCGAAAAATTCTCTACCGTCTATATCACCCAAGATTATATCAAGTATTACTATATCAGGCTTAAATTCTGTTAATTTTATTCCGGCTTTAAATCCTGAATTCGCTACATCAATCTCAAAATTTCTTTCCTTTTTTAATGCCCTTGATATAAAAGAAGTTATATCTACCTCGTCATCTACTACAAGAATTTTTATTCTGTCATTATTAAGAAATTCCAAAGGAATATTATGTTCTTTCATATATCTAGCCAGTTCTTTTCTGGTCACTTGCCATGCTGCATTTTTTGCAGGCCTATAAGCATTCAAATTTCCCTCTTTTACCCAATGAAAGACAGTATGTCGAGATAATTTGAACATTTTTGCAACTTCTGGAATTGTAAAAACATCTTTCTTCATACCATTACCCAAAATAAATATAACTTACATTTTTTTGACTATTAGAATCATCGCAAAAAGTGTTGATTATGTTGTTTATGTTTATTATGTTGCTAATGTTGATTATGTTTAATCGTACATATAATTTTTCAAAATGTCAAGAATTTTTTTTAATTTTTTTCATTTTACTTAATTCGGCTAACTGCTAAACTTTCAGAATCTAAATGAAAACAATATGATATCTAAATATAAATAATATCTCAACAATTTTATATCCAATTAAAGATAAAAAGAATTAACCAAAACATTTATAAATAACCACTATTTACTATTCTAAAATGGTAAATAAAACAAGTCACAAAAAACTCACTGAGATAATTCAGAAGCTCTCGAACCTGATATTATTTCATCTGAATAAAAAATCTCAATTGATAATAATTTTCATAAAATGTGTAATCAAAACTTAGACTAATTTTAAAAATATTTTCCGACATTCTTCACGCCTAAAAGTTTATTGTTGCCTTTGCTCATCGCAGGGACAACCAAAAATTTCTCCTCTGAGTGCTCAGATTCGCTAATCTGAATAAATTCGCAATCGGGATTCTTAATCTCCAATCCAGCATCATTACAAACTTTTACCGCTACTGCTCCATTATCAAAACTATCTTCCAAATACATCTTAACTCGCTCTATCCAATCCGGTTCATTT
>JABXJV010000442.1 GCA_013375355.1 Candidatus Helarchaeota archaeon | reverse complement strand
ATTAAAACTGTATGAACTCCAAAATTATCAGTGATATGGACAGTTATATTAACTGTATCTAGATTTCCTGGACTTGGTGGATCTTGTGAAACGCCGATTATATTCGGAAACTCGCTATCTCTAATAAGATACTTGTAGATTGTTGTAATGTTCGTGTTACCACTTGTATCATTAACCCAAATTGAATAATTTATTGTTGTTCCTATAGTGCCTTGGGGAATTGTATAATTCCAATAGCCGTCTTGATTAGAACCTGAGAGCCACTCCATTTGATATTCTAGAGGGCTTCCAGAATAATTAGTATTGATCCAGACTGTATCGACTTCAGCGTCATCAGTAATATGAACAGTAATATTAACCGAATCTAAATTACCGGGTATGGTTGGATCTTGTAAAACCTCAATTATATTCGGTTTTTCAAATTCATATCTCGGTCCAAGAGACCCAATAGTTGGCGGATTCCCAATTAAGACTTCATATAAATTGTCAACGAAATTTTGTTTATTAGTAACGTTTGTAGATTCCACATCTTGATAAAACTGCCATATTCCAAAACTATTGACGATTTCATAATTAAGTGTTACAGGATGCCTTCCGATTGACATAGAAACACTAGCAGGATTCGGAAAATCAGCTTCTCGCACCAATATATCATCTAAATAGGGGTCTTGGGTTGTGTTCCATATAGTAATCAAGATATTAGGATCACCAGCATCTTCTTGAAACAACTTACCCGCATCTACTGCATTTGGATGATCTTGCCATCCACCACCCCAATCATAAGCTTCATACTGCCAAGCGCCTGATTGGTGATGATATAATCCATTAAAATAAACATTTATATTTGAACGACTAAAAACGAAATAAACTGTTCCTCCCGAGCCAGAATAATTATGATATTTGTAAATATAAGAATTAGAGTAATATCTATACATACTCCACTCATCTGAGCTATCGACATGCCATGTCTCAATAAAAATAGGCCCGTCACTAATAATTGGTGGTGTAATAACAAATTCACCCCCACCAAGTTCTTGCGTGGCTGTTTGAGCATAATTTGTAGATCCTGACAAATGTTCATTCCCCATTTTATCGAACTGACGAAGTATATCAACATTCATAATATACATTATAGCTGAACTTCCATCTGTGAAATTTACCGTGTAACCCGTCCTTAAGATATTTGCATATCCTGCTGGTGCTATTGGGGAATTAGAATAATATATACGATATGATTTTGTCTCCGAAGCTTCTAGATCGTCTATAAAGGCTATATTAGCAGAAGATACATATAATATTCTATCTTCTTCATATCCAGGATCCCATGAATTATCTATAGCTGCTATATAAAAAGTTCCTTTAGATGTACCAGAAGTATGAATCAAGTGACTATCAATAGATACTTGTGTGACGGTGAAATCAGAATTTAAACAAAGTACACACCAATTTAGATTGGTTTCATTCCAATACCACGCAGAATATTTATCAGTTGTGCAATCAAAGGTCACTTTAAAAGTATACCATTTATTTGTTTCATATTTAACTCCAGAATCTGTTGCTACTGGTCCTTCGGCATAATAGATACTTCCATTTGGATAAAAACCGATAGTAGTAGCATATCCACCAGATCCAGTTAAAGCGATTGCGTTGTGCGAATTTGACGTTGTAGTCATTATACTAATGTAACTAGTTCCACTTATTTGGTTGGAAAATGAATCGGATATACTACAAAAATTACCCGAACTACTATTATCAAACATTTCAACTACTTTTTTATAACCTCCAAAACGGGGTAGCACTGTAATATTTGTTTCTAATGGTGCTGAAACTGTCCATCCACTAGGATCTTCAAAATCAGGCGAGTTAGAAAAAGTCTCCCATGCATTAGGTGTCAAATTATAAACTTGGGAAACTAACTCATCGGTAGATCCATATGGTGATTTATACAAACGAATAGAGTCCTTGAAGCAGTACTTATTTTCTTCTGTGAAAAATACGGGATCTATTATCACATTTGTTTGGTTTGAGCCTGAATTTTCTGTTACATTGAATTCTTTATAATAATATATGGGATCTCTAAAACTTGGTACACCAATAGTAGGAGGTTTTCCAATGAGTACATCATATAAATTATCAATAAAATCTTGTTTATCATTAACATTAGTTGAACCTGCATCAAGATAGAACTGCCATCCCCCAAAACTGCTAGTTAAGGCAGCATAAGGTGGAGTTCCGACGTTTCCTATGGCTACACGAGCATTAGCAGGATTTCCAAAATTGCATTCACTAAATAAAATATCATTAGCGTCAGAATCTTGCGAAATATCCCACAAAGTAATTAAAATATTTGAATCACCATTATCTTCCTGAAACATTTTTCCTTGGTCTATTGTCTCCCAATGGTTCTCCCAGCTACCTCCAGTATAATCAAAGGCTTCATATTGCCAGCTATTTGATTGATGATAATAAATCCCTTCAAAATCAATTGTTTCACCAACACCATCGGCTGAAAAAACACGCCAATCAAACGAACCCGAACCAGAGAAATTGTGAAATTTATATATATAAGAATTTGCATAACACCTAAACATGCTCCATTCATTTTCACTATCAATGTGCCAAGTTTCTATAAATATTGAACCATCTGATATTATTGGAGAATTTTGAACACTTCCCCCACCACTCACCTCAACTGTAGTAGTACAACCATAGCCCGTTGCACCAGCTAAATGCTCGTTTCCATTTTTATCAAATTGTCGAAGCCCATCAACATTTCCTACATACATAATTGCTGACTCACCACTAGTAAAATTCACAGTGTAGCCGTTTCTCTGGATATTATTATAATTTGCTGGTGCTGTTGGAGTGCTATTATAATATACTCGATATTTTTTTGTTTCATTTGCAGTTAAATTATCTATAAATGCTATATTGGCTGAAGAAAGGTATAAAATCTGGTCTTCTTGGTATCCGGTTTCCCATGAACTATCTACAGCAGCTACATAAAATGATCCATTATTTGCAATTATACCACCACTATGAAAATAATAATTCTGAACATTAACTTGTGCAAGACGAAAATTAGAGTTTAAAGTTATAACAGACCAATTTTGACTGGTTTCATCCCAATACCAAGCTGAATAAGTATCGGGACCACAATCAAATGTAACCTTAAAAGTATACCACTTATTAACCTCATAAATTATTCCAGAATCAGGATATGATGCTCCATTCACGTAAAAAAATTGTCCGTTATCACGATATCCTATTGAAGCTGCAATTCCAGCAACTCCAGAAACATCTAAAGCGGCGGTCATATTTTCCTTTGTGGTCATTGCCGTTAAATAATATGTTCCGCTGGTCTGGGCCCCGAAACCATATTGAATACTACAAAAATCAGATGAGGTGTTATCATATAACTCCACTACTTTTTTATGCCCTCCAAAACGTGGTAAAACCTGAATATAAGTATCAGCAGGTTCAATTGTTGTCCAGCCAGTCGGATTTCCAAAATCAGGCGAGCTAGAAAAAGTCTCCCATGCATTAGGCTCTAAATTATAAACTTGTGAAACAATCTCATCCCCAGGACTGTAAGGTGATTTATATACACGTATAGAATCTTTATAGCAGTACCTTCTTTCCTCAGTAAAAATTACAGGGTCTATAATAACATCTGTTTGATTAGATCCTGTATTTTCCCATACTTCAAAATCTTTAAAATGTTCGAATTTCTCTCCAGAAGCTATGATCGTAGTAATATCTTCAGTCTTATTGGGTGTTTGTGCAAAGGGAAATAGGGATAGATTGTTATTAAATAAGGAGGAATTCAAAGAATAAATGCTTAATACTATAATAAGAGTAGATATCATGAGAATACTTATATTTTTTTTGTTCAAACCCATATAACCTTCTCCAATTCTGTTTTAAAAAGTGTTTAATTATTATGAGAATATAGTTATTCTATAGTTTGGGGTTATTAAAGTATTTTAAAATATCTATTTAAAACAAGGGGGTGCAGTTTTATGCCCAAAAAACACATGTAAAAATGTGATTAAAATTGATAAACTACCTAACCCCATTATCCCCGCATTCCCCTTTTAATTCAAGAGTGGGGCTCACCCTTTCATTTTTAACCAAGTATATTATTTTGATTTTTTTTATATAAATAAGAAGGGGTCAAAATCTTGCCTTGATCTCATAATAGGGGTCAATAACTTGCCATTATCAAAAATGAAGTTTTTAAAATTGTAAAAGAAAATAGTGATTCTTGAAACTTCATAACTTATCGAACCAAAGTAGAGGCCCCCTTTATTCCTGCATCTTTCAAACGACCAACAACGATGGGAAGGTCTTTATGGGGTTCCCAAACTGATTTTCTATAGGCATTTAATATTTCAGCTTTCATTATATTATATGCATTACTTATAGAGCCTTCTAAAATAACAATATCTGGATTAAAATTAGTCACAAAGGCTGCAATTGCATAACCTAAATGTTTACCTACATTTTCATATGTTTTTTTACAAATTGCATCCTTTAAATTAACATATTTGGGATAGTTTTGCTTAAATTTCTCATCTTTATAATTTGATGCAAAATTATTAATTATCCAAGCTTTTTCTTCATAGGCGGTATTTTCTATTAGTTCAGCTATTTTTGGATTTTTTGAGCAACCAAACAATTTACTATAAATAGATATTACCCCTTTACCTGCAGTAAAATCTTCAAAATCTTTCCCAATTCGTGCCTTAATCTCTTCCAAGGTGCTCCCAAAATAAGGTGTTTTATGATGTTCAAGTGCTAGAAATCCTGATCTAGAACTTCCAAAATAAGGTTTTCCTTCAATTAAAATACTAGAACCCAATCCCGTACCAGGTGCAATCACTGCTAAATAAGGTAATCCACGTCCTTGATCAGAATTTTCACCATAATTGTAATATCCAAGTGCAATTGCATCTAAATCATTCCGAACTTCAACAAATTTTGTATTAAATTTTTCCATAACTCTATCTTTTAATGGATATTCTCCACATCCTACATTTATAGGCGAATGTAAAAAACCAGTAATTGGATTTAATGGACTAGGTGAACCTATACCAATTCGAAGATCATCAATATTTTCTAACTTATCAACTTCTTCTTTAATACAATACATTAAATTTTTTTCAAAACCCGTTTGACCCTTATTATGTTCGACGGGTCTATGTGATTTACTTATAATTTTTCCATTTTGGTCAATTGTCCCTGCTCTAATGTTTGTACCTCCGATATCTACTCCTATAACAAATTCTGGTTCCATAAATATAACCTTTTAATTGAATTCGAGTATATAGATGAAAAACAAAATTATTTTAAATCAGTTACAAATAATAAAATACTATTAATCAAAAAAATATAATATAATAAAATTATTTAATCTTCTTTAATCGGTGAGAATTTTGGCTGTGAATTGGGTTGATATTGTAGTAATGTATGATCTATTTAAGGGTTTTTGGTTAAAATCATTAGCTATTGGTTTTTGGTTTATTGCAATTGGTTATTATTTCCTATTATTTGCTTACATATTCTTTTACAGATTTCTTTTAAAGGAAAGTAAACTCAACTATTGGTTAATATTTTCTTTTTTCTTTTTATTTCTTGGAATTGGTCGAGTAGCTAATATTATTTATGATTTCTATGTTCCGAACCCATTTTATGACCAATTAGGTGTAGGAATCAATTGGTTTTCTATGGCTTGTCTTGCAGCAATTGCAGGAATTATGTTAATAGATAATGATAAAGTTTCAAATTTAGTGGCAACAATAATTGCCATTCCGCCAGTTATAATTGGTTTTATCTACCCCTTTATACCTGCAGAAAGCTTAGCTGCAGGAAGTTTATTGTATATTCTATTTAATGGTATTGTACTTCCTGCTTATGGAATTTTAGTTATGGCTCTTTTTATTTATCTAGCATTACAAATTCCAGGAGACATCAGAAAGAAAAGTATTTTGAATACAATTGGATTTATAATTTTATTTATCGGAAGAGGAATATATTCAAAGGGAGCAAGAGCTATTTTGGGTTTGCCAGTCGATTTAATTAGTATAATAGCATCAAGTTTAGTAGTATTATCATTGATAATTTTTGCCTTTTCAACTAGATAAAAAAATTAGAAGTAATAAAGTTTAAAATTCGACTAAACCCAATCTTTTTAATTTTTCTAGAACGTGATATATCTCTTCTTCAGTTTTTCCCATTTTTACTGCAATATCTTCAATTATTCTTTTTCCATCACATAGATGAGCGACATCATATTCAAATTGATTAATTTCTCCCATTCTTAAAATCATTTTGGGCAGTTTTTTCTTTAATTTTGGGTATGGAACTGGGATATCAGAAATTTTTCCACTTTCTAAAATTTCATCAATAACTGATTCAAAACCTTTAAACATTGAGATATTTCCATCCCATCTATCAAGGTTAAATTTTTCCGTAAATTGATTTAAAACCTTTCCAAGAGCTGTCATTGCAATATTTTTGTTGTCGTGTTTATCAACACCTGCAGCTATCATTAAATTTTCCCTAAATACCAAAATAACGTTATAAGATTTCATATCTAATACTCTAATGATTCCTTCTCCGCCAGTGACTTCTTTACTAAAGTCTCTTAAAGCTGTTAGGAAACCCGAAATTAAATCTTCATTAAATTGTATCTCACCGTATCTCCTAGATAAAAGACAAAGACCGCTGGCACTTCGAATAACATAGACATTTTGGATCAAATTTTTCACCCTATTTCTCTTAATAAGCTCTATATCATTTTCTTTTTATAAAGATATTAATTCAATTTGGTAATATGTAAATTGATAAATAAATTTGGCTTAATGATTTGATATTATATCTTTCTATTGGATAATTATTATAAAACTATTTTTATTTAGGAAAATTTAAATTTTTGACTAATTATCGTTAATGTAATTTAAAAATAGGAATTTTACAAATATATTTTGTTTTTTTAACTAAAATTTGTAATGGAAGTCGAATTATATGAATAATACAACTCAAAAAATAATCATAATATGGGTTTTTACTCTAATAATTCGTATATTACTATGTTTTATTTGGCCAAATAAATTATTTCTTGATGAACAAGGTTTTATCAATTTTGATATTATAGGGTATGATTTAATATTGAAATACCTCGGATATGTTCCTAAATTTATCGGATTTACTGTTATTATAGCACCAATTTACTACGCTTTTAACTTTTTTGGAGTAAGGATTTTTCTCGCAGTAATTTCTTCTCTTGGAGTATTTACCATTTATTATTTAATGAAAAATTTCACTAAAAACGAAAATATTATTTTAACTTCCATAATTCTTTATAATTTTAATAATCTTGTATTATATTACTCTTGTTTTATTGTTACGGAAAATCTATACTATCCTTTAGCCCCTTTAATATTAGCTTTCTTCTTTAAGCATATAAATACAACACATACTCGAAAAGTATTACTAGAAACTGAAAAATCTGAAAATTATAGGTATAAGTATTTAATTATAGCAGGTTTAATGGGTATAACTCTTAGTATAAGGATAACCTTTGGGTTAGTATATGTATTAGGAGTTATTTTTTTAATTTTTTATTATGAGGGAGAAAAATTTACAGATAAAATTTCTCTAAATTTGTTTTTAAAAGAATTTATTGTAATCCTATTATTTGGGATAATGTCTTTAACTCCAGTATTAATATTTTCCATTATTAATAGTGTAAGTCCATTAAACATCCTACTTCAAACAATATTTTGGAATATCGGCTTCCTTCAACCAAATTATGGTTCACCAGGGTATATTTTTTTATATATAATAACCATATTAATTCCTATTTTCATCTATTTACCTTTTCTTATTAAAGAAACTCTAAATTTCAAAGACGAAGTAATTAATATATTTTTTTTAGCTTGGATAGTTGTTCAACATGTTTTTTATTTTGGACATCAATATGAAATTGCTTTAATGCGGTGGAATGTTTCAACTTTTATAGGTTATTTTATTCTATTTATTAAAGGCTATGAAAGGGCAGACCAAGAATTTCTGTTCCTTGATAAAACTAAATATTTAATTCTCTTCTTAATTTATTCAATAACTTTAGCATTTGTCTTTAAAATTGCATTTATAGAAGAATACAATGATATATATTCTTGGGTCCTTATTCTTGGAATTGCAGTGATTTGTGGTGCCTTTGGTGCGATTTACTATTGGGCACGTAAAAAATCCTAGTCTTTTTCTTTTAAAAAAAAGAACTGAAACTTGCTAATTACTATAGCAAGACTACCCTTTATAAGAGACTTCGAATATGCATTTTTTATTTTCAGGTATATTATTTGTCATATTTAATTCAATATTTAGCCCGAGTTCCTTATACAAAGTCTCTATCAAATTAAGACATAAATCCTTACAGACCAATTTATTAGCTATGTTTTCATTAACCTTTCTCAATTTATTAAAAATATTACAATTAACAATAGTATGATTGAAATTATGGAGTGTTGAACTTGTAATACCCCATTTATCCTTTGGTCGAATTGCTAAATATGCTATTTCAAGATATCTTTGGGGAATGTGAGGAAAGTTATGACTAGTTTTTTTAGAAACTTCCGCTAATATTTTTCCTGTCCGATCTTTTATATCTTTATTTAATTTTATTGTCTTTTTAATTAGGTTTTTTCCCCAGTTTACTGCATAATTCGATTCAGATTCTTCAATAAGGTTTTCTACTAATATATCAACAGAAAATTCATTTCTTAAAGAATCCAAAATTTCGTCTTCAATATAATAATCAAAGATTTCCTTATCACCCATTTCAAAAACCGGTTGATATTTTTTGCAGAATTACTAAAAAAATAGGAAAAAAATTAAGTTTTTACAATATCAAACTGACATGTCCCATCCTTAGGCATTTCTAATTTTTGAGTTACTGTATAACTTGCTATATCATTATCTTTTAGGATAGTTTCCGCCACTTCCAGGCAGTATTCTTTACATGGTAATTGAGAAGCCATATTTTCTCCACAAATTTCTATCAATTTTTCGTAAATTGCGCATTGACCCTTTTTCAATTGATATCTTAATGCCATACTATTATTTTCCATGCACTTTAAGTGCTGGTATTCCTCTTGTGGGTTTGTAGCCATGTATAAGATCTCTAAAAATCGCTGTATAATATTAGGAAATTTTAAAATACCTTTCTTTTTAAACATTTCAACCATTACTTCATAGGTACGGTCAGTGTATTTCGGGTCAGTACCCAGTTCAACAGTCCGCTTTGCAGCTTTATTTCCCCAATTCTTAAATGTAGCTGGGTTTTTGTCTGATTTAAATGCTTCAACTATCTTTGAAGCTTCGAATTCTTGACCTATTATATTGAGCATGTCTTCATTAAGATAATAAGCTTTTTTTCCAAATCGTTCTTGTATATCTAAATGACTCATATTTAGACCTCCTTAAGTCTCTGCGGTTGCCTCTGGTGCTGGAGCGGGTTCCTTTACTTTCATTTTCAAGGCACCATTCGGACAAACTTCGACACATTTATTACAAGCTATACATTCGGATTGATATAATGGTATTATAACATAGGCATTCGGTTCATTCGGATCTGTTTCCTTAAATCTCTCTTGTTTTATACAATTAACCCTAAAAACCGCTTGAGGGCATATTTGTAAACATTGCTTACAAGCGAATGGGGTCGGACATTTCGATTGATTCCATTTAACTTTAACACTTGTCATATATCTTTCACCACATATTTTTTAATATTGGAAAATTTTTTCGCGGTTGTAATGTTATTGCTTTTTCTGGACATGTATCTCGACATAAGCCACAGCCAAAACATTTCTGCATATTAATATAACCTTTTCCCCTTGCCACTTCATGGGTAATTGCTCCAAAATGGCAACGAGTCATGCATTTCAAGCATCCTCGGCATTTTTGTTGATCCAATACAGCTACGAATTCGCCTTTCAGTAATTGTTTGATATCGTAGTCCAAACGGTTTCGAATAATCCCACAAATAGGGTAATCACACATGCATAGTCCTCCGATATAAGGTGTTCCAAATGTCATTAATGTCGGAACCATTCCACGTTTTCTCCAAACTTCCAACCAATCTCTTGCTTCTTTCGGATCTAGTATGTCGATTCCACCTTTATATCGTTCTGACCATTCTTCCCATTTAAGAATACCCACTCCAAGTCCCATACAACTTCTCATCAATTCATCATCTTTAAATTCAGACGTGGTTTCTAATGTGGCTCGGTTCGCCCGTCTACATACACAATCGATTAAAGCGATTGGTGAAGATAATTCGATCATTATTTCAGCATGTTCAAATGGAAGTACTTGACCTCCGTGATGCTTTAACGCCAACCTTTCGGCTGCAGCTTTTAATTGAGGATATTTTTTCGGATTCAAACTTTTGGTCATGATAGCTTGTGCAACTGCCGCGTTCGCTTGTGCTTCCGGTGATGGACCTTTATGGCGTTTTTGACGTAGTTTTTTGTATTGATGTCTTGCATAATTCTTTGCATGTTTATACCATATCTTGCCTTCGCCATGCTGGATACAAAATTGACACATTTTTTCTTTTCACCTTTCATATTGATTAATATTTTTTATCAAAAATGAAAAATATCTAATAATTTAAAAAAACTTCAATAATAATTCAAATTGAATTTAAGATTGTAGTTTCATAAAAATATTTACCCAAAAATAATTAGAATTTGTGTTTTTTTGTTTTTCACTGAAGTTAGAGAAAAATGAAATTAATATAAAAAAAATAAGAACTGAAGTTAGATTTTTTATTTTTTCTTAACCATAAAGAAACATTCACCGTCAGCTGGCATCATATGGGGCATCGAGAGGTCTACAGAGATTTTGAAATCTTCAAATAAGGTTTTTAATGCTTCCATACAAGCTCCTTTACAGGGGAGGTCTTTTAACTCCTCAGGAGGAAGATCTGATTCCAAAGTTTTATAGATTTTACATTGATCCTTTAAGACCTTAAAACTGAGTTCGTATAAATTCGATGTTTGAATATTTACATTGCTCATTAAATGAACAGAGAGATAAGATATTTCGATAAATCGTTGAGGACCGCTTGGAAATAACCCTTGACCTGTTTTTTCTCCCACTTTCTTAATCATTTCATAAGTATGATCTGAATATTGTTCCTGTTTTCCCAACTCAAGAGTTTTTTTCATCCAATTTTTTCCGTAATCATTGAAAATTGATTTATCTTTTGTTTCAATATATTTTTTGGCTATAGCTTCACCATCAAATTCAGTTTCAATTGCAACGAATAAATTTTCTGATAATTTATAATTGTACTTCGTTACCATATATAACACCTATGCTGCTGATGGTTCCTCTGAGGATTCTTCTACTGGATATTTATATTTAATTTTGAGAGCTTGGTTTGGACAAATATCAATACATTTATTACAACCGATACATTTTGATGCCATTGGAGCTACTAACATATAAGATCCAGGCTCGTTTTCATCAATTGGTGTAAACTTAGTTACTGTTTTCATCGGGTTTGCCACTACCATAAATACTCCTGCGGGGCATATATTAAGACATTTTTGACACGCAAAAGGCGTGGGGCACTTTTTTTCTGAAATCTTTATTCTAACTTTTGGAAGTTCTTCGATTTCTATCATTTTTATCACTTTTTATTCTAAAATGATGATGGATGAGTTAAAACTTCAAATTTTTGTCTATCCACTAGTTCAATTGCATTTTCTGGGCATGAGTTTTCGCAAAGACCACAGCCGAAACATTTCATCATATCAACGTGCGCTTTTTCTTGACGAACATCAGCAGTAATAGCTCCGAATTGACATCTAGTTATACATTTAAAACATCCTTTACATTTTCCCAGGTCCAAAATTGCTACTCTCTCACCTTTTAGCAATTGTTTGAAACCATAGTCTAATCGCCATCTAATAGATAAACAGTCAGCATAAGAACAATTACAAAGTCCTCCGATGTATGGAGCACCTTCCCTCATTCCAAAAGTCATTAATGTTTGAACTAATCCTTTTTTATTCCATTTTTGAAGCCATTCCTTAGCCTCTTTATCAGAAACAAATTCTGCACCCGCAACATATCGAGCAGGAAATTGTTCCCATCGATACATACCTATCCCTAGACCTAAACAAGTCATTCGTGATCTATCTTTTTCAATAAAACCATATTTAGATCGGCGACAATCGCATGCTATAAACGCAATTGGATGTGCTAAATCAATTAAAGTCTCAGCATCTTCTAGAGTAAGGACCTGTCCTCCATGTGTTTCACGAGTGAGGCGGTTTGCTTTCTTAATTAATTCTGGGTATTTTTTAGGTCTCAAATTTTTGGCTTCCATAGCTTGAAGAGCTAAAGCTGCAACTTGACCCTCTAAACTTCCAGCTTTTTTTGTCCTTTTTTCTGTTCTTTTTCTGAAATACATTTCTCTGGCGTAACGACTAGCCCATTTAAACCAATATTTACCAGTACCGTGTTTTAAACAAATTTCACACAAATTTATGCACCTTTATTTTTCGGTTTCAAATATAAACTTAGTTTAATTTTAAGAGATTTTGAATAAATATATATACCCCCATAATTAATTATTTCTCATCTAGAGGGATAAATTATGAAGTTAGGGTCAAATTTTCGAATTACAGAAATTTGCAGGAATATAATAAAAATTAAACTTTAATTTCGCGTAATTCTTCAGCAGTTTCTTCTGGAGTTGTCGGATTTACGAAAACTCCTCCCCCTTGTTCACAACCACCAAGGTGTTTTATCTTATTTCTAGCTCTATGTATAATATAAAATTCAATATGAAAATGATAATTGGGATATTTTTTATTATCTGAGGGTTGTTGATGGAAAATCATTTCATATGGAAGTGGTATATCAAATAGTTTATCGTATTTTAAAAGAATTTCTTTTAAGATTTGTGCTAGATTTCTTCTTTCTGATTTATTCATATCCAACAAACTTTGAACATGTCTTTTGGGATAAATATGAACTCCATATGGCCAAGTGGCATAAAAAGGGACAAAACATATAATCTCTGAATTTTCAAGAACTGTTCTACTTCCATCTTTTACTTCCCTATCAACAATTTCGCAAAAGAGACATCTATTATTTTTTTGGGAATATTCATTACTACTTTTTAATTCCTGTTGAATTTTTGGTGGAATAAATCCAAAACTGTAAATTTGTCCATGAGGATGGTCTAATGAAACCCCAATTTCTCGTCCTCTATTCTCAAAAATTAGAACATATTTAATAAAATCTTGAGATCCAATTATTTCATATCGCTCTGCCCAAAAATCAATTAATGTATGAATATGTTCTACTGGTAATTTTCCAAGAGTCGTATTGTGTTCAGGAGTGTATAAAATTATCTCACATTGTCCTTTTGCAGGTTTTACTTGGAATAATGATTCATTTTTGGACATAGGATCTGGAGGGTCCATTCTTAAAGAAGCAAATTTATTTGGTAAAAACTTGACTTCCCAATTGGATGTTGGAACTTCTGGAGCACCCGGGCAAAAAGGACAAAAATCTTCAGGGAGTTGTGGTCTTTTTTGGCGATGTCCAGCTACTATTATCCATTCATTAAGTATTGGGTTCCAGCGTAATTCGCCCATTTCTAGCACCTTGTTTTTAATAATTTTAATATTTTTAGAAATTTAATTAAAGGTTTAAAATATCATAATTTCTATTTTACCTTTTTTATTAGTTATGAAATAGAATAATTTAAGGGTAAATCATTTAATTCTAAAGAACAATAATTGCTTAAAGTTTTAATTATAAATGAGGATACGTTATTGCCAATTGATGAAAATTTAATTGGTGGAAGTGTAGCAATAAATCAGTTTAGAAATGCTATTTATGAATTAATTTTAGTATTGAGGAATGAAAAAAACTATAATAATGAACTAATTTTAAGTACTTTAAAGAAAATGGGAAGCAATATAGCTGAAAATTACTTTAAATTTTGGAAACCTAAAGGTAAGGAACTAAATATTATTTTAAAAGAGATTTATGAATTTATTTTTTATAAAAAAGTTAAAGTCAATCTACAAAACCAAACCATCCAAGTAACTCAGAAAAATTGTCCATTTTGCAAATACGAAAGACCTGACATAGGGATTGCAGGTTGTAACATAATTCTAGGTGTAATTGAAAAATATTTCAAAGATAATAACTTAGATAATTTAAGTGGTAAGGTAGTATCGAGTAAAACATTTGGAAATAAAAAATGTGTTCATCAATACACTTTAAGAGGTTCTTAAATGTCTATAGGAACAACTGCAAAAATAATAAAACAATTTAGTCGAAATATCGAAAATTTATTTTTTGTCTTACTTTATCGAGAAATAGCACTTAAAATTACACAAGAATTTGAAGATCCGTTACCAATATTAAAAAGATTAGGTACGATTGCTGCCGAAACTAGTTGTAAACAGCACAAAACATTATTAAAATTAATTAAACCAAAACCAGGAGACCTAGTTAATACAATAACTTTAATATGGTATGTTGTTTTTGGTCAACAAATCGAATTTGAGCATGAGACTATTGAAAATAATACAACAGATTCACAAGGTATAATTATTAAAATTAAAAAGTGCCCATTATGTTCAGGATTGGATAAAGAATCCTATTTCAATACTTTGCCACTAGAAAAATTAAAAAAACATAAAGACGGTTATGCATGTGTACTATTATCAATGTTAGAAGGTGCTACAAATTACATTATGGCGCTACACAAACAACCTTATAAAATTGAAGCAAGAGAAATTGGATGTCAATTATATGGACAACCCTTATTTAAGTTAAAGTTCAATATGTATAAAATAGCTTGAGGGTTAGTTAAATTGGATAATGATAGTAGTAAAAATCCAAAAGGATCACTTTCAGAGGAAACTAAGGAAGAAATTTATCAAGTATCTAGTAATTTAGTTGATGAATTAATATCTGAAGCTGTTGAAGGCATTCGATCGGAAATTGACGAATATCTAAGATTAATTTTTCATCCTGATGCTGATATTTCAAAATTAGATGATTTTACAAAAAGTCAAATAAACTCATTAAAAGAAGTTTTCAACCTTTTTAAGACGAATTTTAAAGAAGAAATATTATCTGAAATAAAAAAAGAGCTTCCCAAGATAATTAAAAAAGTTAAACTTGCAAAACCCAAAAAATCTGTTAAAAAGAAAAGAAAATACAAAAAAAAGAAGAAATGATAAAAATTTCATCTAGATAGGGACAAAAAATATATTTGATGAAATTTAATTCTAAATAAAAATTCTAACCCCTCTTGAAATTAAATAAACCTATTACAATTTCGATTGAAGTTCTAAAATGAAAAGAGTTATAAATAATTAAGATTAAACTAACTTCAATGAAAAATAAACATAAAATACTAATATTAGATTGATAGGGGATCAAAAAAACCTATGAAGAAAGGCGAAAAAAGGTGATATAAAAAAATGGTAAAAGGATTTAACTTTTATGAGCCATGCTCTTCAGATCTTTTTGTTGGAAGAGAGCGTGTGATAGAAGAATTTACAAAGTTATTACAAGGTGATATTAAAAAATCGGTATTCATTCATGGAAGACCCGGTATTGGAAAAACGAGTCTAAGAAAAATTCTAATTGATATAGCAAAAAAAGAAGGCTTTCTAGTAATTGATAAGCCTGTTCCATTAATAGAAACTGAGGCATTTTTTGATGAATTAGGACCAGAAATCAAAGGCATTTTCAAGCCTAAAAAACCGCCAAAAAAAGGTGCAAAAAAGAAACTTGGAAAAAATTGCCCACTTATTAAAAGATCCTATGAAATCAGTGCAAATCCCAAATATTTACCTGAATTCAAAAAAAAATTCATGAAATTTGCAGGAAAAATGGGAAAGGAGATTCCGAAGAAATATAAAAAAGGTATTGCAGTTTTTATAGATAATGCTGAGAGATTTATTTATCAAGGATACGATTTTGCATTTGATTTATTTAACTTATTTAGTAAAAAGTTTGAAGAAGAAACACCCAAGCAACCTAGAATTCCAATTATGTTTGCATTAATTGGAGAGGAGAGATACGCACCCAAGATTAAATATTCTTTAAATAATTTTGAGGAAATCGGTCTTCCTAAATTAAATTCTGCACTATCTGCACAATTACTAGCAAAAAGACAAAAAGTATCTGGAATTTTATTAGATGATGAAGTTAAGAATAAAATTTTTGAAAACTCACAAGGAATTCCACAATTTATCATTTACAATGCAAACACTCTTATTGAAGAAAATGAGGGTCAGGGCGAACTAAGCGTCGAATCTTGGAAAAATAGTGAAGGAGTAATTAAGGATGGGTTTGCTCGTGAATTATCTGGACTTTCAGATAATGAGAGAAAGATACTACACGCTTTTGCAATGGAACCCGCGAATTTTTCAGATTTGGGAATGATAGAACGTGCCACCCAAATCGGGCGAGATGAACTAATCAGTACTTTAGATAAATTATCACAAAAAGGTTATGTGGCAAATGAAGGAGAAACTTATTTCATTAATATGACTTCTTTTTGGGAATTTCTCAGAGATAGTTTTGGAGATATTGCCATAACGGCCCAAGCTAGAACACTAATTAACATTGCTGCATTTGATGCAGAAAATGGACGAGTTATAGACGAAAACTTATTTAATGAGTTGGAAAATTTAAGAGCAGATTCTATATCCGCTGGTTTAATAAAACCTGTGGAATCAATAGCTAGAGGTTACGAAAGAATAGCAAATTCTTCTTTGAATTACGACTATTATGCCGAAGCTTTTAAATTTTATGTTCTTTCTAGTGATTCTTTTTTAAAAGTCAATGAAATAGAAAAAGCTGCATCTCTTTTCAAAGAAGCAGCAATGAACTATAAGGAAAAAGATAAAGGAGATTATTCTAGAAATTTATTGATAAAAGCTGTCGAAATTTACGAAAGACTCGGCGAAACAGAGACAATTAATGAATTAAATTATGAAATTGCTGAGAATAGTGCAAATAAAGCTAAACAAAGTTTAAATGAGGGAGATTTCCCCTTAGCTAGAGCTAATTTTACTCGCGCTGAACGAACATATAGCGTATTAGGAGAAGAACAGAAAGCAATTGATTTATTAAATGAGGCTGCAAATGCATTTTTTGAGAAAAATGAATATTATTATGCTTGGCAATTTTATTCGCGTTTAATCAACATATTTCTTGAAAATGATCAAACGGATGAAGCTTCAAGTATATACAATGATTCTTTGAAAAAATTTCAAACAGCTAAGCAAAATAAATTTCAAGAAAAATTAACGGATACATTTGCAATTAAATTTGAATAGTAGGTGACGAAAATGTCAATAGATGAGAAACCAAATATGGTAAAGATAATTGAAGACAGTTTAGGTTTATCAGAAGATGAAGCACGTGCCTTTATTGGATTATATGCCCGTGGATATGTTACTGTTAGTAGAATTGCCGGTCTTGCAAATATATCATTAGAGGATGCTGAAAAAGCATTAAAGAGGTTTATAGAAAAAGGTTTAGCTATTGAAATTCCCGAGCCAATAAAAGGACTCCCAAGATACATGCCTGTAGTTCCATGGAGTGCATTTACAGGTTACCTTGACACATTTCAAAATACGATAGCGAATTATCGAACAGAATTAGATAAAAATATTAAAGGGCACATAGAAACTTTGAAAAAAGAAGTTCTACAATTAAAAGAAGATGTTGCATCAGCTGTAAATACTCAAATTGGAAAATTTAACGAAGAAACAATCAAAACTAATGATGCTGTTTCAAAAACAATAGCTGATCATATCACTTCATTACAGGAAGAAGTAGCCAAGAAAAAAGAAGAGATCACTGCATCATACAATCAAAAAATTCAAGATCATCACGATTCAGTTAATGAATATGAAAATACTCTTTCAAATACTCTTGATACAAGATTCGATGTTCTAACAGAAGAAGTAAAAGCGATTCATAATAATGCTGCTGCAAATCATAGAGAGTCACTAGATGAACTGAATAATAATATTAATAAGACCTTTGACAATTATGTTTCAGGAGTTAAAGACAACACAAACAAATTTCAAAATGTTACTTATGCAGACTACGATAATTGGCTAACAGATTTAGAAATAAAATTAAAGGACACATGTGTTAAAGAAATTGACGGAGTTAAAGAAAAAGATTCAGAATTAAAAGGAGAAATAAAGGATTCTCAAGAAAAGAATTTTGATTGGTTTAAGGATAGGGCTGCCGTAATGAGGGAACGAGCGGCAAATACATTTGGTGACGAAATTATTAACCAAGAAGATACTTTCAGTCAATTTAAAGATAACATCACTGGAATCACAGGTGATCTAATTAAAAGATTCCGTAAAATGTTAGATGAGATAAGAAATAATTTTTCAGAAAAAGTTGTCTCCCAAGTTGAGGAATTGAAAGGTACAACTGAATTAGAACAAATTTTAACAAATAATGTAGATGAAAGGCTTGGAAATATGAAATCAGAAGTTTCAAGCTTGCAAAATGAATTCAATTCAGGTATAGATGATAAAATCTCAGATTTACAAAAAAGTTTATCAGATCTAGAAAAATCGACGGGTTCTGAAACATCTAAATTAATTGACGAATTAAAAAACGAGACCAAGGAGTATGTGAAAAATAAGCATAAGAATTTATCTCAAAATATCAAAGATGTTACATCTGAAATTGAGGAATGGGAAAAAGGTTATGTAGATGCAGGACAAAAATGGATTAAAGGAATAACTGACTCCGCAAATACATTTAAATCAAGGTTAGGAGAAGAAGCAGAATCTTTAAAAGATAAAATCACTAATTCGGTTTCAGAAATAAAAGACTTTAAAGATTCTCTAAAATTAAAGGATATCACAAAGTCTCAAAAAGATAAATTGAATGAAATTGATTCTACACTTGAAAGTGAAATGAAAGACCATCAGAAAACCGTAATTGATGCTTTGGAAAACTGGTTTAATACTTTTAAAGATACTTTAGCAAACACAATAAGTGAATATAATAGTGAGATACAAGCAAAGAATGATTCTTTAAAACAAAGTTTAGAAGCATCATTAAATACAAATATTGACTGGTTCAATCAAAATGCATCTGCATTTGGTCAAGGTATAGCAGATAAAATTGCTGAGCGGACTGAGTCTCTTGAGGCTGATTTTTATCAGTTAAAAGATAATATTAAAGATGGTACTGATTCATTAGTCCTAAGATTTAAGGATATTTTGGATGAAGTACGTGAAAGATTTCTGGAAAAAATTAATGAACAAATAATCAGATTACGAAGTGATACAGCCGATTTGGAGAAGACTCTTTCAGAAACATTAGACGAACGAATAGATACTTATAGAAATGAAATAGATACTATGCGGGAAGAGTTCTATAAAGGTTTGGATGAAAGAATTGCAAATTTAGAGACCCAATCACACGCAATTCGAGAAAGTTCTGTTGCAAATCTATCGGATTTATTATCATCTCATAAAACTAAGATTGAAGATAATAAGCAGGACAAATTCAAGAGTATAGACGATATTACTGCTAATATGAAACAAGATAACCAAAATTTTGTCACAAACGATAATGATAGAGTCGATACAATGGCAAAAGATGTTCAAGCAAAGGTTTCTGAAACGGTTTCTAGCACATTTGGTGGTGTTAAAACGGATGTGCATGATATTGATGAAAATTATCTAAAAGTAATCGATGATCACACTAAAGCGACTGGAGAAGAAAACAATGAGATAATATCGAGGCATGCCAACGAATTTCAAGCAGATGCCGCCACTATGGAAACACAAATATTGGAATTAGATACTGATCATCAATCTGAGTTTGAACTTAATGCTAATACCTTAAATGACAAATTGGCCGCTAAACTTGAAGAAACTGACTCAACAATTACGACACGATTGGTCACAGCAAATGATTCTTCCGCTACTACATTCAGAGAGTCTGAGGATCGGGCATTAGAAAGTGCAAAAGTATTAAGAGCTGTTTGGGCTGAAACTATTAATATTTTAGCTAAAGAAAGTGAATTGACGTGGATTGTAGTGACTGAGGAAGGAATAAAAAAATATATGAGTGATATGGTTGCCAGAACAAAAAGTACCATAACCGTTGTAGCTCCAGATTTTAGAGATCTGCCTATTGATGCAATAAAAGCAATAAGAAGAGCTCTTCGTGTAAAAACAGCATCCAGAATTCTTGCAGATGCTCGTGTAGATGTAGCAACACTATTGAACAAGGAAATGTAGAGGTTAGACAGCGGCCGGAGATGGATCTGTTCGCAGCTGCCAGAGATGCCGAAGAGGTATTGATTGCTCCATATACACCTGGAAATCCTAAAACTCAAGTCGCTATTGTCAGCCAACAAACTGGAATAGTAAAGATCCTTCACGAAATAATTGGACCCTTAATTATCGCACGAAGTCAAAAAATATCTAGAGTCTAAAATCTATTTTTAAATTTATTTTTTTTGATTTTTAAATCAGTTTTTACTGAATTCTATAATTTATTCCGATTTTATTACAATTTGTTCATATTTTGCCTTCATTTTTTCTCTATAACGTTTACGGAAACGCATATAGAAATAAAAACCAACCACCGTAAAGATAAAAAATATTATTCCATTAAAAATCATTTCAAAAGAACTTAATTCGGTGCTTACTCGTGCTATTTCAGTAGCTGCCCAATAAATTAATGGGGAAGAGATAAAAAAATAAACTGTCGAAACTGAGATTCCAAAAATTGCTCCAAAAATAACATCTAAAGGATAATGAGCTCCTAAATACAACCTACTTATTGCTACAAAACAACAAATAATATACAGTAGAAAAGTCAATTCAGATAATCCCCATACTAAGAGAGTTACTGAAAAAAATGCCCTATGAGTATGTGCAGAAGGAAAAGAAGGAGTAAGTTCATAACTGCGAACTTTAAAATTGTTTTCAGACAAATCAAGGGTCTTAAAGGGTCTTTTTCTATTAAATATATATTGTAAGACATTCGAGGAAAGTCCGTCAATTCCTAAACCAATGCCTATAAGTGCGGTAATAATAAAAGGCTCTAATCCAAAACCAATTTTTAAAAGAAGACTTGGCGTTTGAAGTCCACGTATAGCAAAATAACCAATGACTAAATACCAAAAAAATAAATGTCCAAAATATCCCATAATTCTAAAAATGATTTCTGCATATTTTGATTCAATAGAATTTATTTTAAATAAGATTTTTAATTCATATGCTTTAGGTTTATCAAACATAATGAATAGGCACTTTTTTTATAGAATTTTTATAATTTTTTCGATTGCTTGTTTCATGGCAATTCCTATCAAGTTAGGGGAGGAGTGTTTATCGAGAATTGCGACAAGAAAACACTTATCTTTCGCTGGCATTGTCATCATGTTTCCTTCGGAACAATTTATAATTGTTTGAATGTATTCTCCAGTTAAATACCTCGAGGCAGCATTACTTGATGATAAAATAGTCGAAAGAAGAATTGTAAATGCATCTATGTCAAAATCTTTTTGAATACTATGAACTAGTATATTTCCACTATAATCTAATATTAAACTTCCTTTAGATTTAGCAGTTTTATCGAAATCTTTTAAAACTAATTCTAATTCCGCACGTTTGGGTATTTCTTCATCGACTTTTTTTCTTTTTATGATTAGAAATTCACAAAACCGATCTCCTTTCGAGATGCAACTTTTTTCAATAGTTTTCATCTTTTCTTTAAAGTAATGTTCTCCTGCACCCTCCAGTATCCCTGCAAGATAATAACAAGAAGGAAATTCTTTTTCGTAAGCTTCTGGAGAATTATGTAACTCAACTGATATATTATCATCTGTAAAATTTAAGTGCCAAAATTTTCCAAACCCAGCTTTATTAAGCATAGTAAGAAGATATTCGAACCCAATTTTTTCATCTAAAATTCTGTCAGATATCCTCTGGGATAGCTCAAGACCTAGATCATATCCGAATTTTCGTATAATCGCATTTGCATTTTTTAATTCTAATTTTTTCAAACTATTATAAAAACCACTAAATTGTTCATTAATCATAATAATAAGGCGATGATTAAACCCTTTTATAGTTCCTTCAAAGAATTTAGATTCTTTAAAACTGGCACGCTTCACTTTTTCTAGTCTTTCTTTTTCAGATGACATTTGATTTCACTTTCTTAAATAGATTTGAATAACTTAATCAAAAGTTATTTTATAATGTAGATATTAATTATAATTGTTTTCATATTTAATTGCAATTAATAAAATTTTTTGACAAATAATTTATTTTTTAACGAATAAATAAATCTGGGATAAAATTGAGCTTAGAACAAAAAATTAAAGAAAAACAGAAAATGATTCTTGAGCAGCAGAAAACAATACTACATCAGAATGGTGTAATAGAGAAACAGCAAGAACTTATTATTGAACAAAAAAATCAAATTAATGATTTAAAAAAGGAGCTTGAAGTAAAAGGTAGAGAAAAAACCTCCAGAGGATCTGCAACTGAAACACATCTCTCTAATGAAGCTCAATTAAAAAAAATTGAAGATTTGGAACAAAAGTTAAAAAATCAAGAGGTTGAACACGAGAAGGGAATGAAACAAGTTATCAAAGATAAATTTTTAGCAATACAAAAACTGCAAAGACAAATTGAAAAGGCAGGTATGAAAGACTGGGAAAAAATTGTTAATGAAAAAGAGAAGATTATTAATGATCAAGAACAAAAATTGAATGCAGTTCGTGTTCATGTCGAAAAATTAAAAGGAGAATGGGCTGAAAAAGAAACTTTTATAGAAAAATTAGAAAAAGAATCTAATAAATTAAAAGAATTAGAAAAATCACAAGAATATATTTTAGAAACTGAAGGCAGATTAAAAAAAATGGAAGAAGTCTGGAAACAAAAAATAAAAGAAAAGGATAATAGAATTAAAGAATTAGAAAAAATGCTAGACCAAAAGTAAAATTTTCAAAAACTCTCAATTTATCCTTTAAAAATTATTCTATCAGTAACAAAAATATATTATATGATAGTTTTTATAATTTAATTGAAAAATAAATTATCTAAAAAAATTAAATGATAAATTTTAATAAATCATGAAAATATTAAATAATAGTTGGTTTTGAACTTGAGCAAGGAATTTGCAGACTTCATGGATAGATTAAGAGAAGAACCATTAGAAGAACAGATAAATGAAATTTCAGATATACTCACAAAAGTGATGGCTATTGTAGTTTCTGCAATAGATGATATAAATATGAAAATGGCAAATCTTGAATATCAGTTTTCAAATTTACAAGGCGATCAAACCCGTATTGTTCAAGAAATTCAACAAATAAAAGCTACAGGAGTAACTCCAAGCGGTAAACCCATAGTTTCCCCTGCTACAGGTCCTCAAGCCCCTATTATTAAACCAGCCCCTAAGCCCGCACCGAGACCTTTAACCCCGATGAGCGCACGATCAGCTATAAATTCCGAATTAAAAGCATTGTTTAGTAGGAGAAAGAAGTCGTAAATATCTTTTTAAAAATATAAGTTTATTTTAACTACTTTTAAAATAGCATAAAATTTGGGTGCTCAATTTATTCTTATAGATATTAATCTATTTCCCTAAGATTGGTGTTATTTTTTCGACACAATCCGCCATAGCTTTGTATGCGAGGCCCAAACTTCCATTTTCTGTTAATATCCCAATTAAAATTGCCTTTCCTTTTATATTAAACAATATCGCTCGTGTATTATTATATCCCTCAAGAATAATGTTATTAATTCCCTCTTTAAACAGTTTTTCGGAAACAAACTCAAGTGTCCGTAAAATACTGATAGACCACTTTGTAAAATATTCTTTATCAATTTCAGATTTAGAAATTCTTAAACTTTTTGGTACATATACAGCATCTTCATGTATGCTTATTATTTTCCCATCGAAACCTACTAGCATACTTACCCTAATACCAGATTTTGCTCTTAATTCCTTCAAAATGCCTAAAATTTGATTTTTCACAACAATTTCCTCGTGTTCTTTCCTTATATTAGTGAGCCCAAAATCTATTTCATCAATAATAATTTCATTATGAAATTTTTTTACTCATTCAAAAATATTTAATAATTGGATTTTATATATATCTCTTAGATTTAGCTTCATATCATTATTATTTGAGTGCTTTGCCATATTTCTTCCCTCAAAAATATTCAGATAATATCTAACTGAATGAAGCTAAATCAACCCTTTTTTTAACTTCAAAATATTGCATTTTTGAATAAATTATTATGAATTTACAATCATAAAATGTAAAGATTAAAAACCTCTTAAAATTTGAATTATATTATTAAGAATATCATCATGAAGTTCATGACAAATTGTAAAAATCTTAAAAAAACTGAAATGATTATTTATCACTAGTTATTTTTAATTTTAAAAAATTGAGCAAAATAATTGGCGAATAATATGGAAGTTTTTGATATCCAAGATACTGGTGAATATGAGCTTGTTACAAAGGGAAATACCTTAAAGGATGTTTTAAAGGAGGAAAATGTTTATATCATTTTAAGTCATGATTGGAAAATTTGTTGGATATGGATAGGGAAGACATGCAGTAATGTAAGAAAAAAATTTGCAGGTGCTAGAATCTCACGAAGTATCTTAAGCGACCGTCAATTGGCTTATAGTGTAAAAACTGTTGATTCCGGCGATGAGCCAAGGAACTTCAAAGAGATTCTGTCTGATCCTATTAGAAAGACATACAGACCTGACGCCCCTACCTTAGAACATATTAAAATCCAACAAAAAGTTTTAAAAAACCAAGATATCCCCGCAGATTGTAAAAGAGAGGCAGTTTTAATTAATGACAGATTTTATGTTTCAGTTGAAGTTAAAGTTATGGATACAAAAACCCATAAATTCGAACCATCCGAATTTTTACCAGAAGGTGTTACTTTTCTTCCTGAAAATTATGTTTCTAGATTGTTTGTGAAGCATGGTAAAGTCGAAGCGGTTGAATTTTTAACTAAAGATCAACACCTAAAAACTGTTGAAAAAAAAACTGTTAAAGAAAAGGTAGTTGAAGATAGAAGAGAAGAAAAGCTTGAAAAAGTCGAAGAAACAACCAAAGTAATCGAAAAGAAAGCAAAACCTTTAATTGAAGATTATAAGAAAAAATACAATGTAACAAAAATAATTCCAAAAAAGTCTAAAATAAAAAAAAGGCGAGTTAAGTCGAAAAAAGGGGATTATAAAAGAAAGAAAAAGAAATCCAAACGGAAAAGAAAAAGTATAAGTGGAAAAACAAAAAAATAAAACCATTTTATGAAGAAATTTTGAAAAAATTTGTAAAGAATCTATTAAAAAAAATTAGAAAAAATTTAAAATTTCTTTTATTCATTTATCTTTTAATTACTTTTATAAAAAAATTAACAAAGTGAGGTTTAAATATGGTTGGAATAGTTGGATACGGTGTTTATCTTCCGTATTACAGAATAAAATTCGTTGATATTGCGAAAGCTTGGAATTTAGATATCAAAGTTCCAGGAGAAAAAACAGTGCCATCCCATGATGAAACCGCATTAAGTTTGGGTTATAATGCTACGATGAATGCTATGAATCATGCAAATATAAATCCAGAAGAAATCGGTGCAGTGTTTTTTTGTTCAATTTCTGGAATGATCGAATCGTCCTTAGCTCAAGACGTAGCAATAGGAATTGGAACTAAAGATGATATTACGATTGGTGATTTAAATGGTTCTCCTAGGTCAGTAACATCTGCGATTATCTTATGCATGGATGCAATAAAATCAGGAAGAATTAAAAATGGATTAATAGTTGGATCAGATATTCTTATAGGTGGTCCGGGATCTCCCATTACTTCTGCTGGATCCGAGTATGTATCAGCTGCAGGAGCCGGTGCTATGATTATAGGAGAAAATGGTACAATAGCAGATATTGAAGGTATAGTCTCAATTAATTCTCCAGTCAAACCCAGATGGCGAAGCCTTCAGGATCGTTATCCACGATTAGGAGATGGTCGCTTTATTAGAGATTATGGTTTTATTGCTAATGTTAGTAAAATCGGACAAAAATTAATGGAGAAAGTAAATCGAAAAGACTTTACACATATACTTTTACAGCAACCTCATGCACAATGGGTTCAAAGAACCTTAGCAAAACTTGGAGTCCCAAAACAAGATTTAATGAAAAAATTAATGGCTCCAGGTTCAATTATTGGAAAATTTGGGGATTTAGGTTGTGGATGTATACCTGTTGGTATGGCCGATATCCTTGATCAAGCTAAATCAAATGAAACTATATTAACAATATCATACGGTTCTGGAGGAAGCGATGCTTTAAGTATAATTGTAAACGATAAAATCGATTCTAAACGTGATAAAATTACACCTGTAAAATCCTTTTCCAAAAAGAAAGCATATGTTAATTATAGTACCCATCTAAAATATAATGGAGTATTAGAAAAATATGAATAATAAGGAATTGAGTTAAATGAGTACACCCCCATTATTTAGAGAAACCCCTATAAATTTAAAATTAGAAGGAAAACAATGTGAAAATTGTGGTTATGTTTCATATCCAGAATACCATAAAATTTGTGTAAAATGTGGAACTGTGGATCAGTGGAAAGTTGTAAAGTTGGCAAAAAAAGGGACAGTCATGACTTATATTATTCAACATTATTTACCTGCGATGTTCGAAACCCCCCTTCCTTTAGCAATAATTGACCTAGATCCTCCTGGAGGAAGAGTATATGGTATGCTTACAGAAACTAAAGCTGAGGAAATGAAAGTAGGGCTTCGAGTAGAGGTTAATTTTCGTGAAATTTATTATGATAGAGGACTTGGAATTCATTCTATTAAATTTAAACCAATAAGGGAGTGATAATATGAAAAATAAAGTAGCGGTTATTGGAGCTGGAATGATAAAATTTGGTGAGCTATTTGAGAAAAGTTTTGATGATATGTTAGAAGACGCTTTCTTAAATTGTCTAAAAAGTGTTGACAATGGAATTAATCCCAAAGAAATTGAGGCTGGATGGATAGGTACTGCTAGAGGAATGTCTGGAGTATCATTAAGTATGCCTACTTCATTATGGGATATCGGAATATCTCGAAATGAAAATGCTTGTGCTACTGGAAGTGATGCATTTAGAAATGCTTGTTTTGCGGTTGCTAGCGGAATATTTGAAGTCGCTTTAGTGGCAGGAGTTGAGAAAATGAGAGACGCAGCTGGTGGACTTATTGCAGCTGCAGCACTGCCGGATATTTGGAGGTCAAGAGCAAGAACGATGCCCGCTTTCTTCGCTTTGAGAGGAACAAGGCATATGCATCTCTATGGTTCAACACGAGAGCATTTAGCGATGGTTAGTGTAAAAAACCATGATAATGGTTCTCTTTATCCATTTGCACATTATAGATTCAAAACTACCATTGAAAAAGTTGTAAAAGCTCCCATTGTTTCTTGGCCTTTAGGACTTTATGATTGCTGTCCAATAACAGATGGATCATGTTGTGTCCTTATTGCAAGTGCTGAAAAAGCAAAAAAATACACAGACACTCCTATCTATGTGGCTGGCTCGGGATTAAGTACTGATAGTTGGATGCGTCATAACGACGATAATTTAGTTGGTTTTCCTGCAAGCAAATTTGCTAGTCAACAAGCTTATAAAATGGCGGGAGTAGGACCTAAAGATATCAAAGTAGCGGAAGTCCATGATTGCTTTACAATTACAGAAATATTGGATTACGAAGATCTGGGTTTTGCTAAAAAAGGTGAAGGCCATTTACTCTTAGAAGAGGGAATTGTAGAATTAAGTGGATCCTTGCCAGTAAATCCAAGTGGTGGTCTAATTGCCAAAGGTCACCCAATAGGAGCAACAGGAGTTGCCCAGATAGCTGAAATATACGAACAATTGAAAGGAACTGCTGGAAAAATACAAGTTCAAGATGCGGACATTGGATTACAGCATAATATAGGCTTAGGTCGTGGAGCAACCGGAAGTGTTGGCTGTGTACATATTTTAAAACGATAATTTATATTTTTTCTTTTTTTCTTTTATTCACAAATCATAATATTGATTAAAAATCGTAGAATTCATCAAAAATTTTAATTAAAACTTATAAATCCTATAAGATGGGCTAATAATATTTATCCAAGACCTTTAATTATAATTCATAGAGAATAAGATGAATTAATAAATATCAAAAATGCATACAAATTATTTGTAAGTACTACAAATCCCAAATAATTAAAAATAATCTTAGGAGCTCGACATAAGTTAAAACAAAATAAAAAGATAAATTTAGTTATTAAAGATTGGATTTCAAAATTTTGGTGAAAATTATGTCAAAGTTTATTGTGTTAGATATTGATTTGGAGTATTTAAAAGTAGGTTTTTCAGGGGAGGAAAAGCCTAGACTAATTATGCCAAATATAGCCGGAATCCCATCACAGAGCCATTTAGATGAGGTAATGAAACAACTTTACTTCAAGGATGTTAAATTGACTAAAGAAATTTATTTTGGAAAAGAAGCAATCGATAATAGATTTAATTTAAAATTAGTTAGACCTATAGATTTAGATTATAATATTAATAGAGAATTGTTATCAAAAATTTTGGCGTATGTTATTTTTAACTTATTGGATATTAAGGGACGACAGAATTATATTATTACTTATCCTTTATTTGTACCCAATCAATTCATCCAAGATTTAGTGAAAATCGTTTTTGAAACATTTAATCCATCAGGTTTAAGTATTTTAAATGAACCTTATTCAACTTTTTTAGCCACAAACAGAGATACAGGATTAATTGTTTATATTGATACAAATACTCAAATTTTACCTGTTTGGAAAGGCACCAGTTTTGAACAGCAAGCGAATATATATGATATTTCTTTGTTAGATTTAAAAGAAAGTCTTGATGTATTAGTTTCATCGAGAAATGGAGTTGTATTATCTGATTATGCTTTGGAACAGATCTCTAGATATTGTCTTATTGCAAAAAGTCGTGAAGAATTTGAAAATCTAACAAAAGGGAATCTTGACTCCATTTCCAAATTAGAAAGAGAATTTAATTTTAATGATAAAAAAGTTATTATTGATCTTGAACGCTACGCAGTAACAGAAATGTTTTTTAACCCTGTACTCATCGGAAAGGACATTCTTCCTCTCCCAGAATTCCTGATTTCTATTTTGGATAATTTCGATCGAAATATTAGAAGAGATTTTTATCTTTCTATCGTTTTAGGAGGAAGAGCTTGTTTTCAAGGATTTGCCGAGAGAATACACGATGTCCTAGAAAAATCAATTAACCTTGAAATTAATGTTAAAAGTTTCCACCCAGATTATTCAAATATTATTGAATGGATTGGGGCATCAAAATTAAGTTCTCATCCCGATTTCATTAATTTTATGGTTAGTCCAACTGAATTTTTTGAAGAGGGACTTCAAGTTATGGATAGAATTAGATTTGAAAAAAATAATATTAAGTTAGATTTAAAAGATATTAAACTTCTTCCCGTTTTTAAGAGTATTAGACTGGAAGAATCCCCAGATTTTGTAAATAAAATGATTCAATTTTTAACACAATACATTACTGTCGATTTAAAAATATTATCAGAAATATTTAGCGTAAATAAAGAAGAAATGAAAAAAACCCTAAGTTCATTATTAAATAAAGGTCAATTAAAGGGAGAATTGCTTGAAAATGATCAATTTAAATACTGGATTACCGATGATCCTCAAGAAATTGAAAAAATAAAAAAATCAATTAAAATTACAATCCAACAATCATCTGAAATTCTTCATACACACTTCATGCAACGTTTAAAAAATCTCAAAGAAATAAAGAATTTAAAAACTTTTCGGGCAAGAGCAGACGAATTTAATAAAAAATTATCTTCTTCCAATGAAAAAATGAATTTATTAATCAAAAAGTCTCCGATACATATAAGTATTGAAGAGGCTAGACAAATTCTTAAGCCTTGGCGTTATTTATATCGCGAAATTAAAAATAAATTTCAAAAAGCTATCCCTTATTAATAATTATTATATTTATGATAAAGTTAATTAAAAGTAAAAATTAAGTAATTATTAATAATTATTTAGATTAGCAGAAGGTTGATTAATTGAGTGAAGAAAAATCAAATGAAATTGATGAAGAAGGCGAAAAAGTAGAATTAAAACGTGTTAAAGAAGAAAGGGAAAAAATAAAAAAGATGGGGCTTGAGGAAAAATCTAAAAAATCATTTTCAGTTTTGAGTAATGTCAATACAGAAAAAGAACGTGAGCATCACAAAAAAAGACGTGAAAAGAAGTTTGTAGGTTTTGGAGATTAATAATTCATAATTTTAAAAACGCTTCTTTCTCTAATTTTAAAAATTTTTCAACTATATTTTCCTGCATTTTCTTTAAATTAGTCTCAAGAATCTCGTAAAACGTTTCATCATGAATCTCTTTATCATTTTCATGGGTAATTTCATGAGCTATAAGAGGAGTTAGGAACATTTTTACAAGGGTTGGGTATTTAGTAATTTTTTTAGCCAAATTCAAAATTTTTCCCTCTCTCTGTATCCAAATTTGACCAGGAATGTGTTCAGCTTCGTCAACTAAGTCTCCTTTTATAATGAACACTTTAATTTTTCCTACTTCTCCAGAAAATTCATCAACCATTTCCCTTGCCATATTTAATATTTTTCCCTCTAAGGAAGATAAATCATCATCTGGAACAATATATCGCTTCCCGAGACCAGCCAATTTACTTGCAGTTGGACTTTCAACGCTTAAAAAGGTTATGTTTCTTTGATTTTCAATAATGAGCTGTAGCATTTCAAATTCTTTCTCCGAAAAATCGGTTATAACGATAAACCCTCGTTTTCGAAGCCGATCTGCTACTAAATTCCTATTTTTCGCATAAAATAGTATTTTAGTTCCAATTGCATTTAAAATATTATTAATTGAGTATTTTTCCCTCTCCCCTACAATTTTATAAAGCGGAACTTTTAAAATATAGCTAGGATCTCTTTTTATAATTCCATAATTCAACAATGCTTGATAATCGTCTTTTTGTGGATTCTCAGAGAGTTTTTTCATTACTTTATCGCATTGTTCTGATAACACTCTAATAAAAAAGTGATAGTTTTCATCTTGTACAAGAGCATCGCGGCTAGGAACGACCTTTAATTGATTATAATTGATATATCCACAGACTGAATCAACGGGAGAAATTAAGTTTAAAACTTTAATTCGATATACAAATGCTTGAATCATATTATTCGCTGTTTGATAGGCAAGGCAACCACTAATTCTTATATTTGGGTCTTTTTTATCAACTTCATTAAAATCAACAATGGCTCTATTATTTTCATCTTCCTTTACAGCTTGTAAAAAGGTTTTATTTATTGAATGACCATTTAATACCAGTGGAATCTCAAAAAATTGACAAGTTTGAATTAAATATTTATGTATTTCATCAATGTTAAAAGTGATTTTATTGGGAATTACAACTAGATTAGTTCCATGACCATGTTCCAATAATAAAGTATAATCAAGAAATTTATTTGGAATCTCTTTTAAAGCCAATTCTTCACAAACAAACCATTTATCTTTCGGATAGACTTTTAAATATACTTTTTTCTCACCTGGTCTTTGAGTTATTACAAATATTTCCTTTGATTCTTTAAAAATAGCAAAAAATCCCCTGCCAAATATTCCAGCTCTTTTTTTTTCTTTTTTATCCGTCCCATATAATCGTAATAAATACTCATCTATTTCTTTACTCGCTAGACCGATTCCATTATCTTTAATAACTATATATCTTGGAAATAATGTTGCAGAAATAAAACCGCTAAATTTCTTATCTTTAATTTTATTCTTATCTTTGATACTTTCTTCATAATCCTTAATTGCATCACTAGCGTTTTGTAATAATTCTCGAAACCCTGCATGATAATCACCATATTTATAAATAACTTCTTCGGAAAGGGATTCTAGGTCAATAGTAATTTCTCGTAACTTTCCCATTTTTTTCAAACCCTTTATTGGTATTTAACAATCTGAAAATTTTAATTTTTTAATCAATCAATTTAACTTTTTCATTTAATAAATTATAACTTAAAACTTTTTCTTTTTATATAAATATATTTAAAATTAATTATCTTACATTAAAGATATCATTCGCACTCTTCAAAATTTTTAAAAATAATAGTTCATTAGTTAATACTAAAAAAATAAATCAAGATTAAAATGCCCCAAAAATTGCCTGATGGTTCATTAGTCTTCAAAATGGTGTATTTTGGACCAGAATTAGCTGGAAAAGGGACTTCCATTAGATGGATACATGATAAGGAAAAGGGAATCCAAACTGGAAAATTGACTCAAGTTAGAGCTGGTCGTGATGCATCATTTTTCGATCGAATGATGGCAAAAATTGGTAAATCAAACGTTTCTTTTCAAGTGTGGAGTGTGGTAGGAAAAAAAAGTTTTGAGTCTCTCCAAAAAGCTATTTTAGGGGGCGTCGATGGAATAATTTTCGTCTGGGACGCATCCATAGAAGCATGGAAGGATAATCTTGCAGCTGTGAATCTATTAATTGAAATTTTAAAAAAGAAATTGATTGATTTGCCATTAATCTGCATGTTCAATAAAATTGATCTTGATCTTAATAAGAGAGTAACCAAAAAGGATGCAGAAGGAATATTTAAGAAAGCTAGATTAAGAAATGTTGATTTTATAGAGACAGTAGCAATTAATGGAAAGAATGTAAAAAATGCATTTACTTTATGCGCAAAACGAATTTTGGCTAGTTATATTAAGAAATAAAATTTGCCAAAGATTGAAATTCTAATTCTTGTTTTTTAGATTAATCTGGGAAAAATTTAACTGCTTTTCCACATAATGGACAAGTTTTCATTCCTGGTCTATATGATACATATCCACCACATGCAGGGCACATTAATTCAACAGAATCCTCCTTTATTTCGCTAAATAATGCTTGAGCTTTTATTAAATCAGGATCCGTCTTTTCCTCTACTTGTTTTTTTTCTTTCTTTTTCTTCTCTATCTTTTCTCTTGGTTCTGGACGTTCACCAGTTTCGGCGTATTCAATATCTTGCAAAGCAGATTTAATATAATCTGTTACTTTCTCAACTTGATCTTGGGGTAGCTTCTTAAAATAAACTCTGGCTTTTTGTGATCTCCAACGTCCTTTTTTGAAGACACATAGAACTGAAAATTTATCTTTTTGTACTTTTCCTAATTCAGTTATATCATCATAAAAAATGCTTAGACCATCAAATTTTTGTCGTAGATCCTTTGATTTCCTGACCTCCCCGATAAAGATTAGTCGAGTATTTGTTACATATAAATCCCCCATTTTTAAGTCTCCAATTTCCATAAGACCTTTAGAAGCAGCACTGCCTGAAATACGTACTTCGGGAACACTATGTTGAATAGTTTCTCCTTCTAAAACGAAAGGACGCCCATCTTTATCCCAAAATCGATCTGACATTTTTAAATTCGCCCATATTTTTATGTTAATTATTTTTTAAATTAAATTTTGAACTAATTTTTGATACTTAATTTAAAATCTATCTAGTATAATTTAAAATCGTTTCATTTAAAATTAAATTAATACTAATTTAAAATAATTTCATTATAGGCACAAATATTTATCTAAAAAGAGTTTTAAAGAGGTTTATTTTTGTCATTTGATACCATAATTGTTGGTGGTGGAATAGCAGGATTACTTACTGGAGCGATTTTAGCAAAAAATGGACAAAAAATTTTACTTTTAGAAAAAAGTTCCATGCTAGGTGGCAGATCTAATTCTATTGAATATAAAAAAGGTTATATTGTCGACTTTGGGATTCATTTAATAAGATATTCAACAAAAAGTTCAATTTATAAGATATTTAAGAAACAACTTGGCGAAAAACTAGATATAATTAATTGTGGCGATATTAAATTATTCCAAGATGGCGCATTTCATGATTTTCCACTCTCTATGCGTGGTCTAGCTTCAACAGATATTTTTAATGATGAAGAGAAGAAGGCATTTGGACCAATTTTAGTGGATATTTTAAAATTAAAAGTTAATGACTACTTAGATGTGTCTGTACCTGATTATATTAAAGAACTTGAAGATAAACATGGTAAATTATCACAACCTATTAAGGATTTTCTTGTCGTAGTAGCAAATCTAATGTGTGTATCAACAAAAACTGAAATGTTGTCATCAGGAGAATTTGTTGATGGTATTAAAACTGGATCAAAAGCACCATCAGGAACTTCTTATCCTCGTGGGGGTTGGAAAGCGATAATTGAAAGGTTAATCGAGATTATAAAAGAAAATGGGGAAATTAGGACGAAATCAAAGGTTGATAGTGTTAAAATTGAGAATAATGAAATTAGGGGTGTAAATGTAGGCAGTGAATTTATAGAGGCAAACACTGTTATACTGGCAATACCTTCTAAATCGATATTTGATTTAATTCCGGAATCGAATTTTTCACCAGAATTTGTTAAAATGACAGAAAACATTATACCAACAGTTGGTGTGTTTATGGATTTTGGACTTAAAGAAAAGATTTCAGATCACGATGGAACTATTTTAACGAGAAAACCTTTTACTATGTCAGTGTTTGCATCAAATCTGGACGAAAAGATTGTTCCTGAAGGAGAACAAATTTATACAATTTTCCAACCAACCGAATTAGATGTTATCTCAGATAAAGAAAAAATTAAACAAGTCAAAGATAATCTTATGAATATATTAAATGAAATGTACCCTGATTTTTCTAATAAAATCATTTGGCATAGAACTAGTGCAGGAATTGTTGATGGAGCAGTTCCATTTATCACTCAACATCGTAATTTGCGTCCTAAAGTAAAAAGTGAGATTGAGGGACTTTATTTTGCAGGTGATTCTTATGGTGTTCCAGGAACAGGTGGAGAAATAGCACATACTTCAGCACTTTTTTGTGCAAAAGCCATTTTTGAGGATAGAACAAAGTTAGAGCTTTTGACATAATTTTTTTAATCTTTTGAAATAAAATGCCCATCAAATACAGAACATTCCAAGATGGTGATGAGCCAGGAATTGACAAATTATTCCATAGTGCTTTTTGTAAAACAAGATTCTGTCAGCCTAGAACTTTAGAATTTTGGGATTGGAAATATAAAAAAAGACCTCCAAGATTTATTCCGGAAGGAATTATGCTTGCGGAGAAGAATGGTATAATAGTTGGAAGCGTTATTGTTACTTTTCATAAAATGAGATTTGGGGATCATGAATTTTTATTCGGAGGAATTGATGACGTGGCTACGTGCCCTATTTTAGAAAAACAGGGAATTGCTAGAAACCTAATGGAGCGTGCGATTGAGTTTACTAAGAATTATGGTGCAGAAGGCTCAGTCCTCATGGCAGATCCAAGAGGTCATGCAAGGAGACTTTACAAAAAACTCGGTTATATTTATAAAACTTATTATTCTCTTTTCTTGAAAATTATTAATCCCCTTAAATTTAGAAACGAAATTCTTCCTTTATTCCCTTTTTTCCCATTATTCTATTTATTGAAATTAAAAGCAAAAAGAAGAAAAAAAGTAAAAAATTTTCAATTTGAAATCCAAAAAGGAGAACAATTGGAATTCATTAAAAAAATAAATGAGCATAATAAAAATTTCATTGGTGGCAATGTATACGATAAAAATTACTGGCATTGGTTTAAAGTAAATAGACCTAAAAGGGATAAGGGCATAAATTTAACTATAAAAAGAGGTCAAAACTTGATTGGCGGAGGAACTATTTTAAAATCCTATACTTTAATATTAAAATATTATTTAAGTTCTTATGTCCTTGCAGATTTCTTTATTGAGTCAGAGTTTAGAATAGATGATATTGGACATTCCCTTCTCAATAAATTAGAAGCTATAGCTGCTATGGAATCTCCAGTTATGATGGCTTTTGTCCATGATAAACATTTTCAGCTTACAAGACTTTTGAAGGAAAAAGGGTATTTTTCAATTAAAAAAGCAGATCTTGAAATGATTCTTCCAATTTCCAAAGATTTTATCCAAATTTATGATTCATTGAAAAATGTAAAAAAAGCTTGGCTTCCACCCCTAGAACAAGCGGGGTTTTAAAAAAAAATAATAATGCGATTTTCAATGGTTTAATTTCCATCTAGATAAAATGTCATTTATTCAAAATAATAAAATCAATTAGTTCACAATATTTTAAAAGGAAAAATAAAAAAGTAGATTAAATAATTAAATTTTTATTATCCCCTTTATTATCCCCAATGAAAAGGTGAAATTTGATGTGCCCTAGTCGTGGTTCAGATGGAAAGTTAGTATTCAAAATTGTTTACTGGGGAGCATCATTATCGGGAAAAACTACGGCTGTAAAGTGGATGTTTGACAAAGAGGGGATGGCTAAAGGTAAAATGCAGTCAATTGTGGATCCAACTGGACGGACTCTCTTCTTTGATCGTATGACTGCAGGTGTTGGTGGCGTCTCTTTGCAAGTCTATACAGTTGCTGGTCAGAAACGTCATAAATTTCAGCGTAAGACAATTCTAAACGGCGTAGACGCGATTATCTTCGTATGGGATGCCCAAGAAGACCAAACAGAAGAAAATCTATGGAGCTTAGATGAGCTTATAGGACACTTAGCAGGAGATTTAGGAAAAAAAATTCCTTTCTTAGTTCAATTAAATAAAGTCGACCTTCCAAATTTAATTTCAAAAACAAAAGTTGAGGAATATTTAAAGGAAAAGGGGCTTGGAACAATAGTTAGTCCTCATGGGATAGAATTACCAACCCAGATTTATGATACGATTGCAATTCAAGGAAAGAATATAAAACGGTCGTTCCAACAGGTTGCTCGCGATGCCGTCCTAAAATATTATCTAAGCCTAAAAAGGGCATAAAAGCTTGCGAAATCCCGAAATCTAAACCTAATAAACGATAAAGGAGAATTTAAATTAATTTAATGTAAAATTCCTTGTCTTTTATTTCATCTTTATGAAAGTCGAATAAACGGATATCAAAAATAAAAAAAATTATTTTACAACTATATTCCAAAAATCAGATAGATCAGAACTAATTTCCCTTAACTCCTGCGTAGTAGTCGCATTTTCGAAGCGTTCTTGTAAAACTCTTAGAAGTTCTAGGTGTTCCCCCGTTAGTTCAATACCTTCTAGCTCACATGTTATTATTGGTAGTTACTACATAGACAGAGAGTATCTTTTTGAAGAGGACATGGAAATAGTGTTTAATTCAGGCTACTTTTTTTCTTTCCATTAATGATTTTGGGCAGCCATTTCTCCACCTCGAGACAAGCAACCGTATTAAAATATTACTTAAGTCTGAAAAAGTCACAATAATTTTTTTTAACGTCCTAATTCTTTTTTCCGCCAAGTTTTATACAAGACTTTATTTAATTTTTTACCTATATCATCACCTAACAATTTCCCTAATTCTAAGATTTCACCTTCAAGCAATTTCTCATATTCTTCAGTTGTTGGTTCATGACCAAGTCGTGTTTTTAAAATCGGGCTCGCAGTTTGTAAAACAAAATTTTTGGCGGATTTAAAATCGATTTTTTTTAATTTATCCATAGAAAAGGAATAAAATTTCGCTAATGTATCTATTATTGAAGCTGATTTTGGTGTACATGGACCATGGATGTCACATTTTTCTAAATCTACTTTTTCACCGCATTCAGGGCAAATCGCTTGTCCTCTTTTAACTTGAGTATGTAGTAATATAATCTTAGATAACTTATCGGAGTCTTGATCTTTCCAATAAAGTTGGCTTGGTTGAATTTTCCCTATTCTCATTATGGACATATTAATCCGCTTTTCCAACCAGCCATAAGTATCAGCATCTTTAAAAGCTTGTTTTGTCTTAACAGTTTTCATTACTGTTTCCTTTGCTTTTCTTTTTTCAGATTCAAGACGCTTTTTTTGTAAACTATTTTCTATCCTGATACACATATCGTAAGCAGTCGCATATGAAATTGGGGGTATATTATCAAAGGATAATGGGAGGGGTTTGACATATTCATATACTGGGCTATTTGTTTGTTTCAATTCTTCAAGTGCTTTCTTAATTGTTTTATCAGATAATCTTGCCCAAATAAATCCGTTAATAAAGAAAGGATCTTTGTTTTCTACGAGGTCAAGAATTTCTTTTTGTCTATCCATAATTTTTTTAATTATTAAATCTTCAACTTTAACCTTAATCCAGTTTTCAGAACTCTTTAAATCAAATATTCTATTGAGGGCAATTAGGAATATTTCTTTATCCTTCTTAATTTTTTGATATTGTTCTACAACACGTGAAATTGAGCGTAGAAAATTGGTAATTAGAGTGTAAAAGATATCTCGTGAAATTTCTTTTAATATATTGTCCATTTTTAGTGATAGTCTTATTTGTTCGATATCCCTAATATCCGTATCTTTAATAATTTGCTTTAGCATTTTATTCTTTTCAATTAATGATTTTAAAGATTCTGGTGAAATTTTTACTCTTTTACATATTTCATCGAGGAGTTTATCAAATATTGGAGTTTTTCCAGCATATAAATCTTCTAAAGTCAAGTCATAGAGTGTTTCTGGAATTCTTTCTTCAACTTTTAAGGTTTCTAAAGTTTTTTGTGCTTGAACTAATGACCCTCTAGTACCTAAACGGAAAAGATCAGAATCGCTTATTAGCTTCGATTCTAGTTTCTCCTCTATTTCTCCGATTTCTAATGATAAAGCTTGACAAAAATTAGTGACATTTTTTATTTCGTGAAGGTCTAGGAATCGCATGACTTCATCTAATGAAATTTCCAATAAATTTGACATAAAATTCAAAAAGGAATTCGACCCTCTTAAAGCTTGCTTATGTAATTCCCCATTTAATAAATTCAGCATAGAAGATTCGATTTCTTCATAAAAACGGTCATTTAAGCAAGATCCTTTTATCAACTCAATAATTTTTAATTTTAATTCTCCACTCTCAAGATAAGAACTAAGAGCTTTTTCTGAAAACGGAATCTTATCAGAAAGAAATTTAATTATATCCGATTCTAATCGTCGTAAAATAACACTTTGCATTTCTAATTGTTTTGGAACAATGATTTCCCATTTTTCATTTATGATTTTTTTTATTCTATTAAAAACAGCTAATTCTATAAATTCATCTTCATATTCTCTTTTCATTTCTTTTTCAATTTCTATTTGAGTAGGTTTAAATTCTGCAGCATTTTGGAGAATCTCTTTTCTTGTTGTATCTGAAAGTCCTAAAATTTTTCCAATATAATCATAAAAAAATTGATTTGGATAATTTCTAAAAATCGATATCAGCTGAGAACGTAAGAATTTTAAATTTTTATTAAAAATTACTTCCTTATCCAATTTCTGTTTTCTTTGATCAATTGCATTCTTTATAATCTCTTGTTCTATTAACACTTCTTTTTCAAAAATTTCAATTTCCTTTAAGAAAAAATCGCTAGAAATTTCTTTCAACTCAGAAAACAAAGTTTTTTTCTGGTTTAATTCAAATTCTCTCTCAGTTTCCGTAGACAATTGAGTTTGGGAAGTTATTTTATCTATTCTCAAACCTACATAGTGAAATAGTTGAATTGTGACAGAACCAAAGAGAAAATCTAAAAATTTGTTCTTTTTTCCAGTGATTTCGATGATTTTTTTTCTGTCAGTTTCTCTTCTTAATCTTTGACACAATGTTTCAGGAGTAATAAATAGTTTCGCTCCTTCAGCAGCCGTTTCTCGTCTTTTAACTCCAGATATCACATTATTTCCTCATTTATTTTTAAGTTAATAAAAATTAGAATTAATCAAAAATATAAGTTTAAACATTTATTATTATTTTATTATCTTTAAATTTAATATCATTAATGAACTAATATTAAAAGGTAAAATTTCATAAATGGGGTAAATTACAATGGCAACTCAAAATATTGGACCTGCGAAAGAATCTATTTCTATTTCTCCTTGTATTATTTACGAGAAAAATTCTATTCCATTTCCATTTGATCTCGAATTAGCTTCAAAATTTGCGTTAATTGAATATTCACGAAAAAAAAGTGAGTTTTTGAATTCTAAATATATCTTTTTTTCAAAAGCCCTTTGGCCAATAACTTTGATTCAGGCGGATGCTCAAAATTATATAGCAATCGATAATTTGGATTATTTTTCGTTTAGTTTTAAAATAAGTAGTTCACCAAATAGAGCAAAAATCGGAAGATTATTAAGGGACGCAAGTTCTAATAAAGTAAGATTACCTGACGTTTTAGATGAAGTATTAGTTACAGTTGAGGAGAAATATCAAGAGGAAATTCAGATTAAAGGAATGATAGACCCTGATGTTTTGAGAGGATTAACTACTTTGATAAAACTCACAGATACTCAACCGTCAACCTATATGGCAAAATTGGAGGAAGCTTTTACAACTGATAATGTGATTGATATTGCGGAATCATTCAAAAGCGCTATGAAAAAGGTTGATGGAAACATCACAAGCTGGAAACAAATAAAGAATTTAGTATCTTCAACTACAGATGATTGGATAATTGAAATACAAAGAGAATTTACTGACAAAGAAAAAAGAGCAAAGTATACTTTAAGTAAACTTGATGAAGAATTGCAAGATACAAAAGTAGATTATGAAGAGAAAAAATCTAATGAATATTATGAACTACAAGAATGGAAAGAAAAAAGAAACAAAGCAATTTCAAAGAATATTTTTGAAAAATTCATATTAATAATTCAAAAACTTGAAAAGCTCTTAAATAATACACAAGATATGAAAACGGTATTTGGCGAAGAAGAAGATCCTGAAATAATTTTATCTTTAGCTTTGAAATTAATAAAAGATCTTGAATTAGATCTACCAAATTTTAAGGATTTTGTTTCTAAAACCAAAATTGAAATTACAAATACTCAAAAAGATATAGATGGAATTGCCTCAGAAATCCGAACACAAGAATCGGATATTGAAAAAAAATATAGAAAGTTGATAGAAGAAGGGGATAGAAAAATTCCGAAAGTTAAAGAGCAGAGAGAGAAAGAATTATCCCAACTTACACAAATTAAAGATAAAATTGATATAAAAGCAAAATTACTTCTTGAAAAAATCGATAAAATTATAAAAGTTTGTGAAAATGAAAAGAGTTATTTAGGATCTTGGTCAGTTTCAGGAAATTCTATTGGAATGGTTATGCCAATTAATAAGGTTTGGATTCCTTTGTATGTTTCAGAGATAGAAACAACCGAAGGTGATGAAAAAATTATTATTTCTCCTCCTTCCCTCCTACCAAACCACTTTAATACATCAGAAAGATGGGTTCCCTTTGATTTTTTACACACTTCTTTTAAAGTTATGTTAAAAGAAAGGTTAGAGAATGCATTAGAAATAAATTTAGAACTTAGAAGTAATTTTGAGTTCAATTGTTCAAAAGAGAGTCTTTTTTCTATACCAGATATTGATAGAAAAATTTCTAGAGGTTTTAATGAGTTATTAAGAAAAAATTTAATAGACGAAATTCATATAAATGAAATTCGAAAAAACTGGTCCGATTCTCTTACAAAATAATGGTTTGAATTATATGAATAATGAAATTACAGAAAAAAAAATTGATGCACAAGCCAGTATAGAAGAACAAGAACAAATAATACTTACAATGGAAAAAGGACTTCAAGAAAGTCTTAAGGAAAAGACAGAAACTTGCGAAAATCTTGAACAAAGATTAATCGAAAATAAACAAATGAACGAACAAATGATAGAAGATTTAAAAAAAGAACATGGACTTATGATAGAAAAATTAGAAAAAAGCTATTCAGAAAAGGAGCAAGACATGCAGAAAACATTTGAAGAACTTAAAAGTGAATTCAGCGGAATTCAGGAAAAAATCAAGAATTATGAAGAACAAAATTCGCGTCAAGTAAAAGTTATTAAAAATTTAAAAGAAAATATTGAAAAGCAAAAGAAAGAGATTAAAGATAAAGAAAAAAAATTAGAAAAAGCATTACTAGCAGATGAAAAACTAGTTTCTAAAATAAGTGATTTAAACAAAGAAGTAAAAGAAAAAACTGAAGCAATCTCTGAAAAACAAGATAAAATAGAAGAATTAAAGAAAACTATCTCTGATCTTGATAATGATTTCGAAAAATTAAACGTAGAATATCAAAATATTAAAGAACAAAAAACAGGATTGATTCAAGGTAAGGAAAATATTATTAGTATAATGAATAATATGTTAGATAATGTAAAAATCAGAGTTCTAATATGTACACCTACGATTCACGATATAGAACAAATTGAACTACAAAATCTCAATAAAAAAGTAAATGTGCGGATTGCTACGTTTATAGATCTTAAACTTGAAAAACATAAAGATATTCTGGATACATTTTCTGGATTTCCAAATATTACTTTTAGAAATTTTGATAAGCAAGATAGATGGGGTCTAGAACATGATAGAGAAGAAATTATATTAGCTTCACATTCAAAAAAAGTTTTACCTATGGGCATGATGTCAAACGATCCAAATCATATTGAATTCTTCTCGCCTCTTTTAAGCGAAGCTTGGGTTTCTGGTAAGCCCTTATAATTGATTTTTTATTCTTGATTTAAAAAAAATATACTAAAAAAAATAACAAAATAATAAATAATATGAAAAATTTAATTAATTATTGAATTAGTTGAATTAAAATTGGATTTTTTACAAAGATTATTTATTAATTTAATGAAAATTTGTATAAACTAAACCCCAGTGAATCAAGATGGCGACACAAGAATCAGGTGCATTGATGAAAGTATTGGCAGGTATTTTAGAAGATGCCGTAAGAGCACTTCAGCGAATAGAGAAAAAGATAGGGGATCAAAGTAAGTTATTTAATGAATTTACAGAGAAAATAGGAAGAATTGAATCTGTAATAAATAATAGCCTTTCAACTATTGCACAAAAAGAAATACCTTCTTTAGAAAAAAACATATCTCAAAAAATTGATGATTTAGGAATTCATAGTCTAGATCAAATAGATCAAACATTAGATCATACAATTATGAAGCTTCAAAAAAGCATTCAACTTTTATCAATACAGAATTTGGTAAGTAGGATTGAAAATTTAACTACTGTGCGCAGTGTCCCAACTCCAATAGCAGGAAAAGAACCTCAAAAGAAAGAACCAATTAAATTAAAACCTGCTGCTAAAGTAGAAACTGGACCTCCAAAAGTTGAAGCTGAACTTTCACCTCCCCCAATAAAACAAGCAAAAAAACCAAAGAAAAAGAAAGAAGAAGAATCCGAAGAAGCTTTAATTAAGCCATCTACGTTTTTTGGAACTTAATTATTATCTTAGGTGTATAATATTTGGCTACGTCAGGAAGTGAAGTTTCAGAAACTGCTGTTCAAATAAAGAAAATGTTTGAAGAAATTTCAACTAAATTAATTCAAACAAATAATAACATTAGTGAGCTTTCAAAAACACTTGTGAATGTGAAAAATAGCATAGCAACAGCTATAGCTAGTTTAAATGTAAATGTTGATCGATTAACCAGAACCTTTGAAACTGTTTTTAAATTATCTGAAATTGAAGAAGCAAAGAAAAATCTTTTAACTCTAACTGATATTATAAAACAGGAATTAAATAAAAAAAATGTCTCGGATATGGTTTCCGAACTAATTCGAGCTTTATTAAAAGTTTCTAAACAAACATGAAAAGAGAAAAGATAAATATGTCAGAAAAAAGCCTTTTACCTTTCGTAGCTTCATCTTTAAATGATGTTTATAGTAAGCTTGATGAAATTTCTAACCAGTTAAAAAAATTTGGAAATCAATTCACTGAATTTTTGGGAGGATTAAATCAACAAATTAATGAAGCGATAGGAAAAATAAGGGTAATGCACAATACTTTAGAAAGAGTTCAAGTTTCAAACGAATTTAAATCAACTACTAAGTTATTTCATCAGACTTTAGACCAGATCAATGAAGGAATATGGTATGTTGACTTTTTACTCGCTTTAAAGCGGATTTTGAATGTTGTACAAGAAATATAATTATAATAACATTTTTTTATCGGTGGATAAATGCAGTATGACTGTATTTTAACTTCTTTACCGGCATATACAACCCAAATTCCATCTCTTGGAATAGTAAGTCTTATCACCTTTTTAAATGACAAAGGATTTAACATTTTAGGCTTTGATTTTAGTCTAGATTTCTATAAAAAAAAATAAACCAGACTTTTCAAATCAAAAATTATTATAAATTTAAAATTCCCGAATTTTCGATTTGGGGTGCCACAAATTGGCTAATATGGGGTCATGAATATTTTAAAAATGAAAAAATTGGAGAAAATTTAATCCAATCTTTATGTTCTGTCAGTTCAAAATTATATAAACCTTTCTTTTATCAATTTTCAACATATAAAAACGCAACTAAAAGGATTTTAGAGAATTATATTAAAAAGTTACTGAACTATGAATCAAAGATTTATGGTTTTTCAGTTACTACTGGAAATGCAATCAGTTCAATTTATACTGCTCAAAGGATAAAAGAAGAAAAACCAGACTCATTAATTATATTTGGTGGACCTGAAGCTTTTTTAAATTATAGAGCTAAACTTTATTTACAATTACCATTCATCGACTTAGTTGTATATAATCCAGAAGGAGAAATTCCATTATTTAAAATATTATCAAAAATTAAGGATAATGATAATATCTATAACTCCCCAGGTATTGGTTTTCAAAGAAATAAGAGAATACATTTTACTAAACCCCCTATGAAGTTAAATTTGAATAATGTGCCTATTCCTAGATATGATTTATTGGAAGATTATAACCTTAAAAATGTAAAAACATTGGATATTCTTACAACAAAAGGTTGTCCAAATAAGTGTGTTTTTTGTAATGAAAATTCAATTTGGGGTGATTTCAGAAGAAAAATTCCTCAAAATATCTATAATGAAATAGAATATTATATAAATAAATACGGTATCTACAATTTTGAAATAGTTGATAATGCATTTAACTTATCTAATGGTTTTAGAAAAGCTCTCGATTTGTTATATAATTCAAATATTGAAATTAAATGGGGGGGCAATTGTGAAATATCACATATTAATGAAAAACAAATCTTAAAGTATATTGAGAGAGGTTTAAGTCATTGTTTTTTTGGTTTAGAATCTGCTAGCCCCAAAATTTTGAATCTTATGGGTAAGAAAATTGATCTTGATAAATTTTTGAAATTATTATCTCATCTGATGACTGCTGATGTGAGAGCATATTTATACATAATGGTAGGTTTTCCAAACGAAACTGAAGAAGATTTTGAAAAAACAATTAATTTTTTAAAAATTAATGTAAAATATATCGAAAATATTATAGTTAGTGCATTTACTCTAATGAAATCATCACCAATTTTTAACTCTAATTTGATTAAACCTATAGCTTTAAGTCCACCTGAATTAAATGCTTGGACTTATGAAACTTTTGATGGAGTTTCCCATAAAGATAGAATGAAAAGATTTTTATTGATTAAAAAAATGTGGAAACACATTAATCCTTAAAAAATAATTCAATTTTTAGAAAAAAAACAAGATTAAAAAAGTATAATTATTTAAAATAATTAAATAGCATATTTTTAAGAAACGATGTATTGTTAATCAAATCCAGAGGGTTT
>JABXJV010000441.1 GCA_013375355.1 Candidatus Helarchaeota archaeon | reverse complement strand
TATAAACAATATTTAATTCTTAATTTCGTATCAATTAATTCCATATTTTAAATTTTTACATTGATTATTTTTAAATTGTATAATAAGTGATATTTTACTTAAAATTTTTAATTTAATTAATTAATCTCCCACAATATTCGCATATACAAGGAGGTCTAGATTTTAGAGGTGCACCACAGCCAGGACAAATTAAGTCAGATAACTCAGCTCTAGGTTCTTGAGTTGAAATTTCAGTCCTTTCTTCGCTATCAGAACTTTCAGAAGCTATCTTAGCAAATTCATCAAATGATTTAGATTCTCTAACTGAGATAGAAATCGCTATTATGATCAGAATTGAGCCTACACATATCCAAATAATAGGTATAACAGTAAATGGTATTGACATTGGACCTGGAATATTAGTGATTCTGAACATAATAGAACTCACCACACCCATAATTGTAAGAGGAACTCCTAAAAAGAGAAGAAAACAACTTTTAGATGAAACATCCATTTTTGACGCCCCATAAGTTATTAACTATAATTATATAATATAACTTAATTCCTTATTTTAAATTTTTATATTAATGATTTCAAATTGAATCTGAAAATTTCAAAGTTTCCATTATTTGTCTAATTTCTTTATCTAATTCGGAAGGAAGTCCTAAAATACCTACATCTAAGAATCCTTTAATTATAACTGAAGTAGCTTGTTCTTCTGACAAACCTCTTGTCATCAAATAAGCTATTTCTTTTTCTGCTATCCGTCCGATAGCTGCCTCGTGGGACAAATCTGCACCTATTATATTTGCAACTAGCTCAGGTATTGCATGGATTTTAGACTGTCCCCCCATTAAAAGACCTCTACACTCTAAATGACCTTTACAATCTTTAGAATTTCCCTCGATATAACCTCTTGCGATAATTTTTGAATTACCTCTGGATAATGCGCGTGAAACTATTTCCGTCTTGCTATTTTTACCATTTAAAATGGCTTTAGAACCTATATCTAAATGAGATTTTTTTTCAGCATACAAGATGCTATTAAAAATTGCAGTCGAATTTGTTCCTTCACAATATGCTACTGGATACATTTGAACGTCCTTTACTACCTTTAATGAGAGATAATTTGACACGAAAGTCCCATTATCTTCAATAGTCACTGCACTTCTTGGTCTTACTACAGTATCTTCAGCCCAATGATGGATCATAGAGAAATTTAGAGAGGCATTTTTTTTAATATATATTTCTGAAATTCCCAGATGTGCTGCCCTTTTAGTATCAGGATGCATGGTACATCCCGTAATAATATGAGATTCTGAACCCTCTTCAGCAATGATAATATTATGAACTTTTTGTTCAAGATCTTGTTCTGTTATGAAAAGACAAGATTGTAATGGAAGGGTAATTTTAGCATCTGGTAAAATCCGCATATAATAACCCCCACCAAATTCATCCGCGACAGTTCTGGTAAATTGGTCTTTGTCCGGGTCTACTAATTTCCAATAATATTCCTGGAGCCATTTGTATTTTTTCAAAGCATCTTTAATGTCTAATATTTCGATTTTATTGTCAAATGCTTTAGATACTTCTGAAAAAACAGTCGATTGGTCTAAGTGAAAAAATGAGCCAGAACGTCCTTTGTCTTCCTTTATTACGCCAGATTTATAAGCTGCTTCTAGTATTTTATGTGGAAGTTCAGTAAGCGAAGAAACTTTATCCCACTTTTTAGCCATTTTCAATTTCCTTCCTTTTCTCGCACTCTATACATGCTTTATATCCCATTAGACTGATACTGCCAAAAATTTCTACTGGTTTTGGGTAACAATGAATTTCGCTATCGAGAAGAACACACGCTTTTTGTGATTTGATATGTTTTAGAATTTCTCCCTGATGAGTTACAATTAAAGCCGAAGCTCTAGAATTTGTGATATAGTTTTGAATTTCCTCAGAAATTAATTTTAAGCTTTCTACATCCACTCCCGAATCGGGTTCATCTAATAAGAGTAATTTAGGTTTCATAAAAAGTAATTGTAATACTTCAGAACGTTTTCGCTCTCCTCCTGAAAAACCCATATTGATATCTCGATTTAAAAAACTTTTCAATTTCAATCTTTCAATTTTTTCCATCTCTTCTTGACTGAAATCATCTTCTGGTTCCTTTTTTAAACAAAATTTCAGTATATCAGCCAATTTTACCCCTTGGATTTCGATTGGGTTTTGATATCCAATTGACATTCCTAATTTAATCTTTTCATCAATAGGTAAATCAATTATATTTTTACCCTCAAATAATATCTCCCCATTTGTAATATTATAGCCAGGTATGCCAATAATAGCATTTAACAAAGTGCTTTTACCTGATCCATTAGGACCAAACATAATGTAAGTTTCTTTTTCTTCTATATGTAGCGAAATATTTTTCAAAATTGGTTTATTTTCCACTTCAACCCATAAATTATTAATTTCAAGGAGAGCCAATTTCTAATCCTCATTAAAACAAATTCAAATAATTATCAACATTATTGATTTATTAAAAATCCTTCAAAATATATTAAAAAATTTGTTCATTAAACTTGAATTTCACCTTTCATCTTCTTTAATTAATAATTACATCGCGTATATCCACAATCCGTGTAGAGGGAAAAGACAATTTTTTTTGTAATTTTATACCCACGAGAGGTAATGCCTCTATTTCTTCTTTTATAATAATTTCTTGATCCTCGCCAATAGTAAGAACTTGTTTCTCCGGACTTCCATAACGATATGCAGTAATTCCCTTGCAAGTTTCAGATAATCGGTTGAGTTGTCAATCAAAATGAAAAGAAATGTCAAGATTATAAAAATTATAGTATAATAAAATTAACTTTTTAACACTTTTACCTTTAAATTATGACATTTTTGTGCACATAAACTATTTAAAAATAAAAAAATATAAATTTGTAAAATTTGGAAGTGAATTTCTTTTATTAATTAAGGAAAACCAAAAAGAAATTTTGATTTTTTATTATAAATTCACAATTTTGATGACGAATTTAGATATTTCAAAGAAGATTTTATAATAAACGTTAAAATGATACTAAATTATGAAAATATCTCTTGATAAAAGGAGGAAAAAGCATACATGCATCAAAAAAATAAGGAAAACTTTTAGAAAAAACCAACTTAAAAGGATGATAATATGATAATAGATGAAGAATTTATTGATAAATGTGTTAAAAAGAATAAAAATGCTCTTATTCCTATTTTGCAAGATATGCAGGAGCATTATAACTATTTGCCTGAAGAAGTGCTCAGAAAAGTTGCAAATAAGTTGCAGACTTCGCTTATAGATATATATGGCGTTGCAACCTTTTATCATTCATTTAGTCTTACTCCCAAAGGTAAGCATATTATTTTTATTTGTTTGGGGACTGCATGTTATGTTCGTGGCGGAGTAAAGATAGTAGATGCGTTATCGAGAGAATTGG
>JABXJV010000440.1 GCA_013375355.1 Candidatus Helarchaeota archaeon | reverse complement strand
GAAGGCGGATCCGCCTTTGGCTGAGAGAAATCTCTAAATTCCTGCTTTCACCTGTAATTGCGAGGAGCTAAAGCGACGTGGCAATTTGGTTAATATCTGTGTCATCCTTTTTATCCGCGTCATCTGTGTAATCTGTGGATCATTTGAAAGTAAATTTGCTAAAGTCTTCTCTCTAAATCGAAAAAATGAATTTTTAAAATGAAACATACACAGAATAATAGAAAAAACCTGATATTTATAACTGGTTTGATTGGAAGTGGGAAAAGCACCGCCGGTTCTTTACTTGCTGATAAATTAAATTATAAATATATAGATTTAGATAAAGTTATAGAGGAACGCACTAAAATTCCATTATTAGAAATATTTTTAAAATATGGTGAAAATTATTTTAGGAGTATTGAAAAGGAGGTTATTCAGGAGATTGTAAATTTGGACAATGCTGTTATATCGACTGGAGCCGGAACACTTCTTGACCCTGAAAATATTCATCTGATAAAAAGAAGTGGTATATTAATTTATCTTCGCTGTGAACCTTCAGAAATATGGAAAAGAATAAAGGAGACTCCAAAAGCTGTTCTTTTACATTATCCTGATGAGCCAGAAGACTTAGAGTTGAATGATGAAGACGCATATCTGAGAATCGAATCAATTCTGAAGATACGTGAAACCGGCTATCTTATGGCTGATATAGTAATAGATACTAAAAATAGAAATCCTGCTCTTATAGTTGAACAGATTTTATGGAATATTGAAAAATTAATAATTAAAATATAAATTAACTAAAAACTGTGTTGGTGTTGTCACAAACACACTTTTTCTTCTATGTCATTTTGATCCCGAAGCTTCGGGAGACGTGGCAATCTCGATGTTAAAATCCGTGTCATCTGTGTAATCTGTGGATCATTTGAAAGTAAATTTGCCAAAGTCCTGATATAAATTAACTATAATAATATGAAAAAGAACTTAAAGGTAACCTTTCTTGGAACAGGAACCTCCTTAGGAGTGCCTGAGATAGGCTGCAAATGCGAAGTTTGCACATCACCCGATATGAAAAATAAACGCCTAAGGCCATCGGTTCTTATAGAAGCCAAAGAAATCTCGATACTTATTGACACTACACCTGACCTGAGGATTCAGGCTTTAAAATACAACGTCAATAAAATTGATGCTGTCCTTTACACTCACCAGCATGCAGACCACATCTTTGGACTCGATGACATTCGAAGGTTTAACTATATTCAGAAAAGGGCTATACCGTGTTATGGAAGTGAAAATACAATAAAAGCATTAATGAATTCGTTTTCATATATATTAAAAAATGATAAGAGGTTTGAGTATTTCCTTCCTAAGGTCGATTTTCACACGATTAATAACAATTTTTACATTAGGGATATTGAAATTATTCCAGTAGAAGTTTTGCATGGCGGACTGAGTATCCTTGGTTTTAGGATAGGAGACTTTGCATATTTAACCGATTGTAATAAGATACCGAATGGTTCAAGAGAACTTCTCTCCGGGTTAAATGTTCTTGTGCTCGATGCTCTGCGTAAAAAACCACATATTGCCCATTTTAATCTTTCTGAAGCAGTGTCGGAAGCAAGATTAATAGGTGCAGAGAGAACCTTTTTTACCCACATCAGTCACGACCTTGAACATAACACCATTAATAAACAACTCCCTGAAAATATAAAACTCGCCTATGATGGATTAGTTGTAGAATTATAATGTTTATTATATGAAGAAAGTATTAATCCTTGCATATTACTATCCGCCATTGGGAATGGGTGGAGTTCAGAGGGCTACTAAATTTGCAAAGTATTTGCCAGTGTGGAAACCAATTGTTATCTCTGTAAAAGGTGTGGAATATTATTCTTACGATGAATCCTTGTTAAAGGATATTTCGAATATAAAGATTGTAAGAACTGGTTCACTTGACCCCCTCCGCATTGCTTTTATTTTTAGAAGGATTTTCAGAAGAAAAAAAAATATAGTGAATAGAATTTATAGAGAGGGAAGATTAAAAAGATTTTATAATACAATTAGCAGATGGATTTTTATTCCAGATTCAAAACTATTGTGGATTCCATTTGCAGTATTAAAATCTTTAAAGATAATTAAAAAGGAAAATATCAGCATAATTTTTACCACATCACCGCCGAATTCTTCGCATATTGCTGGTCTTTTTTTAAAGTGGCTATCGAAAGTCAAGTGGGTTGCCGATTTCAGGGACTACTGGTCACCGGATAGAGTGATTAATTTTCCTACACCTTTTCACAAATTTTTTAATGATTTTATCAAAAGAAAGATAATAAAAAACGCAGACCACATAATTGGCGTTTCTCTGGGGATAATTGATGAAGCGAAAGGATATTATAAAAAGGATGATTCAGATTACTCTGTCATAATGAATGGCTTCGATGCAGACGATTTTCCTGAAAATATTACTAAAAAAAGGGATAACAAATTTTATATAATCCATTCTGGCACATTTAATTATTTAAGGAATCCAGGTAATTTTTTATCTGGTTTGGAACTTGCTGTTATAGAGAATCCAGATTTAAGAAATGATGCACTTTTTTTGCATATTGGAATTTCAATCGATTTCGACCTAAAGAGCGAGGCAGAAAAGAGAGGAATTGATGATATCATTGTTGAGAAGGGCTATATTAATCATAAGGAGTGTATAAAATTACTTTTAAACGGTAATTTACTATTGCTTGTTCAGTCAGATTTCTGCAGTTCAGGGATGATCCCGGCAAAAATTTTTGAATATCTCGCTTCTAATATTCCAATACTTGCAGTTGTTCCTGATGGTGAGGCTGCCGATTTGATAAGAAGATTTAATAGAGGAACGATTTGTGAAAATAAAAATATTGAAAAAGTTAAAAATTCAGTATTATTTTATTACAACGAGTGGAAAAAGAATAAACCTGAAAAAACTTTAGAAACTCCTCTTAAAATTCCAGAAGAATTAAAAAAGTATTCAAGAAAAAGTCTTGCAAATGATTTAAAAAATATCTTTGATAAGATAGTAAAATGAAAGACGTTATTAAAATAAAAATTATGTCTGAAAATGATGTTAATCAATGGGATAAATTTGTTGAAAATTCAGGAAACGGAACAATTTTTCATCTTCAAAGATTTTTAAATTATCATCCACCAGGAAAATTCAATAATCATAGTATAATCTTCCATAATGGAAAAGATATAATAGCGGTTATTCCAGGGGTAGAAGAAAAACAAAAAGACAAAGTCTTTATATCACATCCAGGAGCATCTTTCGGAGGATTTATTCTCAAAAATGGAATAAATATTAAGAAGATTAAAAATATCATCAGCGTATTTTTAGAATACATTAAAAAAAATGATTTTCATTCCGTTC
>JABXJV010000439.1 GCA_013375355.1 Candidatus Helarchaeota archaeon | reverse complement strand
AGGAGGTTGAATCGACAGGTGATGAAATCTTAGCGAAGGCTCTGAAGTGGAGCGAGGCTGTCAACAGAGCAGTTGCGGAAATGGTTAAAGGAGTACCTCCTTTCCCTTATGTTAAAGAAAGCCTTGAGAAACTTCAGCCTTATGCCGATATGATTGTGGTCTCCGCTACTCCAACAGAGGCTTTGAAAAGAGAATGGGAAGAACACGATATCGCAAAATATACAGGTATTATTGCAGGACAGGAATTGGGAAGCAAAAAGGAGCATATAAATCTTACAGCAAGCGGAAAGTATAAAAATGACCGTATGCTTATGATAGGGGATGCTCCCGGTGACCTGAAAGCCGCAAGGGGTAACAATGCATTGTTCTTTCCTGTTAATCCTGGACACGAAGAAGAATCATGGGAATTCTTCTTTAAAGAAGCCCTCGATGTATTTTTGTCTGGAGAATATGTCGGAAATTATGAAACACAGCTAATCCAGAAATTCGAGGAACTCCTTCCTGATACTCCCCCTTGGAAATTGTAAATTGAAAAAGCAGAAGTAGTATTAACAATTGTCTGTTAAATTACTATTAAAAATGTATTTAATATAGGGACAGAACAGTGTTATGTCCCTCCAATATAAAAATATAAAATAGTATGTTAGCTTCTTGAAAATGAACCTTTCAAAATTTTCTAAAATTATGTTATTATATGTTTAACTGAATAATAAAAATTAGATTGAAGGAGGGATAATTCTATGAAACAAAAAAGAGAGATAAACAGGAGGGAGTTTCTCCGTCGCAGTGCATTTGGAGGAGCAGTAGCCGGTTTGGGACTTTCGTCTAAAAATCTTTCGTTTTCCAATATCAAAAAAGCGGTATCACCTGGTGACCGAATAACAGTGGGTATGATAGGCGTTGGTTCCAGGGCACAGCAACTAATTGAGGCAATCAAGAGAGTAGAGGGAACAGAAATTGTTGCTGTATGCGACGCATATAAAGGGAGGCTTGAGCGCGCACTCCAGAGAACCAATGGAAGAGCGGTTATCTATTCCGATTATAAGGAAATTCTTGCAAAACCTGATATAGATGTTGTTGTTATAGCTACTCCTGACCACTGGCATAAGATTATGATTATTGATTCACTTGAGGCTGGAAAAGATGTTTACGTTGAAAAACCTATGACATATGCAGTCGAAGAAGGAGTTGAGATAATTAAGGCAGTGAGAAGAACCCGAAGAATACTCCAGGTAGGTAGTCAGGGGATGAGTTCTATGATACAGCGTAAAGCAAGGGAGATGATTCAGTCAGGGAAGTTGGGCAAGATTACAATGATCCGTGCTTCATATAATCGAAATACAGCAAGCGGTGCTTGGATTTATCCGATACCTCCAGATGTTTCACCGAAAACTGTAAATTGGGAGATGTTTCTTGGACCGGCGCCGAAACGTCCATATAGTTTGGAAAGATTTTTCAGATGGAGATGCTATTGGGAGTATTCAGGTGGAATTTCAACTGACCTTTTTGTTCATCTCTGTACTACTATCCATTTTATTATGAATGCAAAGATGCCGGCTATGGTAGTGGGAGCAGGTCAACTTTATAGATGGAAAGAAAGTAGAAATGTTCCTGATAGTATTAATGGTATTATGGAATATCCTGAAGGATTTGTTGTGAATTTGAGTTCAACCTTTAATAATCAAATGTCAGGCGGAGCTGGCTTCCAGATTCTTGGAACGGAAGGGAGTATTCAACTTGGCGGAAACACTCTCGTTTTTAATGCTGAACATCCTATCGAAAACAATGATTGGATTGTTAAGGGCTGGTCTAAAAAATTAGAAGATGGATATTATAAAGACCCAAAAGTGAAAAAATCGGAGGTCCCGTCGAGTTGGGAGCCAAACGTATATTCATCTACCGAGACCCTTAAGGAAGAAGGGCTGGATTCTACAACACTCCATTTTCAGAGTTTCTTTGATTGCGTCAGGAAAAGAAAACAACCCGTTCAAGATGCAGTAGCAGGACATCATGCTGCTTCTTGTGCCCATTTAATAAATATTTCTGCTCGTAAAAGACGGTTTGTTTACTGGGATTTCAATAAGGATAGCATCAAATCCTGATATAATGTGAAATAAAAAATTCTACAAACTTTGTAACAAAACTTTGTTAAAAGACAGTATAATAATTTTTTATGATAGTCAATTCAAAAGCATTGATAGTTCCGCTCGGAAATGTAGAGAAGGATGTTTTATTATTTTTAACCAAAGAACTTTTTGATATATTCAGGATTGAGTTTAAAATTTCGCCCCCATTAGATATTCCAAAGTCTTCTTATAATTCGAAAAGGGCTCAGTATTATTCATCAATACTGCTTAGTTATTTAAAAAGGTCTGCAGGAACAAAATTTGATTTAATTCTTGGTGTGATAGATGAAGACCTTTATGTCCCGCAGTTGAACTTTGTTTTTGGTGAGGCGGAACTTAATGGGAATGCAGCAATTATTTCTTTAACAAGGTTGAGACAGGAATTTTACGGTCTTCCCGGAAATAAAAACACATTTTATCAGAGAACCATTAAGGAAGCAGTTCATGAACTCGGTCACGTTTTTGGACTTCATCACTGCAGAAATCCAGGGTGTGTGATGTTCTTTTCAAACAGTCTTTTTGATACCGACAGGAAAGAAAAACATTTTTGTAAAAACTGCCTGAAAAAATTGCCTTTAATAAAATGAGTGGTAAGACTTTTATCGGGACAAGTGGGTGGAATTATCTTCACTGGTGGGGTGGAGTTTTTTATCCAAATGGAGTAAAGCAGAATAAGTGGCTTGAATATTATTCTAATTATTTCGATAGTGTTGAAATTAACAGTACATTTTACAGAATTCCTAAAGAGAAGACTGTTGAAAACTGGAGAAAAAGGGTCCCAGAGAATTTTACATTTATTGTCAAGGCAAGCAGGATAATTACGCACCTAAAAAGACTTAAAGGTATTGAAGAAATTTTAAAAAACTTTCTCGATATATGTAGCGGTTTTGAGGAAAAACTGGGACCGATTCTCTTTCAGACACCACCATCACTAAAGATTAACAAGGACCACTTATTGGATTTACTTGATAATGTAAAACTCCATCCCCTTTCCAAAAACTTAAGGATAGTGTTCGAATTCAGAAATAAAACCTGGTTCTGCAAGGAAATATTTGAAATTCTTAAAAAGGCGAATTGTTCTATATGCTTTTCAGATATGCTCGGATTCGAAATTGATGAGCCCGTTACAGCAGACTTTGTTTATATTAGAAGACACGGCGCACAAGAAAGGTACTCATCTTCATATTCAGATGAGGAACTCAAACCCGATGCAGAAAAAATCAAAAAGTGGGTAAAAGAAAATAAAGATGTTTATGTCTATTTTAATAACGATGCGTATGGGTATGCGGTAAAAAATGCTCTTAGATTGGTTGAGTTTTTAAAGTAGTGGCGAACACGTGGGTTCGCCCAATAATCTATATATTATTTTAAGAATGTTAAAACAATTTATTAAAAAATACAATATATATATAAGAATCACATTTAGTATTTTAATAATTGTGTTAATCATATCACATCCCAAAGTAGATTTAAAAAATATCATAACGATTGTTTCCAAACTTAATATCATATATTTACTTCCATTACTCATCTTAAGATTTTTGGCTGTATTATTATTAAGTTTAAGATTGAAATGTGTTTTAAGTATAAAAAATTTAAATTATAACCCTTTTAAATTAATAAAATTGTATTTTCTTGGGAAATTCTACAATCAATTTTTACCTTCAGGATATGGCGGTGATATAGCAAAAGCGTACCTACTTTCCAGAAATCAAACTAAAAAAATCCCAGCATTCTCAGCTGTCTTGTTAGATAGAATTATCGGCTTTAGTTCTCAATTAACAATCTGTTTTATTGTGGCAGTTTTTGCATACAAATATATAAAATTTTTAGGTAGTACTTCATATATATTCATTGTTTTTCCATTAATATTTATTGTTTTTCTTTATCTATTTTCAATCAGAGGTTTTGTTGTAAACTTTGGTTTTGTTTTAAATCTTTTAAAATTTCGAGGGCTAAATGAAAAAATAAAAGAATTTTACTATACTTTAATTTCATTTAAAGATAATGTGAAAATGTTAATCATTTCCTTTATCAATTCTTTATTTATCCAATTTTTTTTATATTCAGGTTATTATTTTCTGTCATTGTCATTAAATATGGATGTTGATGTGAGATATTTTTTCATTTTTACACCCATAATATTTATAGTTTCTGTTATACCTGTATCAATAAATGGAATTGGAATTCGGGAATCAGGATGCATTTTCTTTTTCACCAAGGTCGGTGCTACGGCTAATCAAGCTTTTAGCCTTTCTATTTTAATATTAACTTTATTCTTAATTGAAGGTTTAATTGGAGGGATAATAAATCTTTTGGGCAAGTATGAATTCAAAAATAGTCGATGAGAAGTAAGAGTTAATTTGTGTTATATTAATATCTATAAAGATTTTTGTAATCTAATGAAAAATGGACTTTTGATATAGAATATTACAAAATAAAATAGTTAGCTGTTAATAATATGTTTTGGAACGCATAGTGAAATCGGATAACCCCATGTAAAAATATTTATTGAAAATAAAAAATAAAATATTTAAATTTTATTTATGAAATTAATTTATCAAATACCCTGTTTTAATGAAGAACATTTCCTGCCTGAAACTATAAAATCTTTACCAACGAAAATAGACGGTATTGACAAAATAGAAATGCTGATTATAAATGATGGAAGTACTGATAATACATTAAAAATTGCAAAACAACTCAATGTTGAGCATATATTAGACCTTCCCAAACATCAAGGTTTAGCAAAAGCATTTATATTAGGATTAAAATATGCTGTGGAATTAGGGGCTGATATAATCGTTAATACCGATGCAGATAATCAATACTTTGCGGGTGATACTCCCAGATTAATTGAACCGATACTCAAGGATAATGCTGATATGGTAATTGGAGTAAGAGATATTAAAAATATAAAGCATTTTTCTTTTGTAAAGAAGAAATTACAAAAATTAGGCAGTTGGGTTGTGAGGAAAATATCTAATACCGATATAAAGGATGTAACAAGTGGTTTTAGAGCATTCTCAAGAAAAGCAGCATACAAAATTAATGTTTTCTCAGATTATACATATACTCTTGAAACTATTATTCAAGCGGAAAAGGCAAACCTTAAAATATCACAAGTCCCTATTAGAATTAACGAAAAATCAAGAGACTCTAAATTATATAAATCGATTTTTGAATATGTATTTAAGTCTATTATTACTATGATATATATTTATATATTATATAATCCTATAAAATTTTTCTTCCTTTCTGGTTCAATTTTATTTTCAGCAGGTTTAGTTTTATTTTTAAGGTTTATCTATTATTTCTTGAAATTTTTCCCTGAGCAGTCAGGACATACCCAGTCTCTAATTGTCTCAATAATCTTTTTTACTATTGCATCATTATTCTTTGTATTGGGACTTTTTGCGTCTTTAACATCTGTTAACAGGCGACTTATGGAAAATTATTCTTACAATATTTTGGAAATTAAAGATAAAATCAAACAATTAGAACATGAAAGTAAAAAAGAAGAATGATATTATTATAGGTAATGTTTTTAATAAGTACCATTCAAGAAATCCTATTGTTAAATTTTTAATGAATGGGTTTACAAACTGTTTCTTAAATTTAATCTCACCATTAACATTTAATAATGTTTTAGAAATAGGTTCGGGCGAAGGGAATGTTATAAACCTGATAAAAAACCTCAAAAAAAATGAATTTAATATTTACGCATCAGATATATCAATAGATATTTTAAGAGACAATATACCAAGAGAAAAAAATCTATTCTTAATTGTTTTTGACATAAATAATATACCGCTGAAACAAAACACATTTGATTTAATTATTTGTAGCGAGATTTTAGAACATTTAAAAGAAGTCGATAATCCTCTGCAAGAGATAAACAGAATATCAAAAAAGTATATACTCTTTAGTGTTCCAAGAGAACCAATATGGCATGTATTAAATATAGTAAGGTTAAGATACTTGAAAAATTTAGGAAATACCCCGGGTCATCTCCTGCATTGGTCAAAAAAACAATTTATAAATCTGATTAAAAATAGATTTAAAATAATAAAAACTTACTCTCCTTTGCCTTGGACAATGGTATTGTGTGAAAAACGATGATATCTCCATTTTCATATATTAATAATATTTTTAGAAATCGCTCCTTAACTATTTTTCTATTTTTCCTATCAATTAATTTATTTTTCTTTTCTGGTCATTTTGGTGGGGATGCCATTTGGAACTACTACACTGCAGAAAGCCTGTTTTTAGATGGCAATCTCAATCTGGCTGACTCAGCAGAAGAGAAAGATGTTAAAGGGCTTAAAGATGGTTTTAAAGAACTTAGCGATGGTATCAAACGTGATGCTGAAATATATGGAAATGTATATAGTAAGTACGGTCTTGGGAATGTATTAGTAGGCACTCTTTTCTATGGTATTGGCTTGTTATTTTTGAAAGTTTTCCCTTTTCTGCCAAGGGATTACTTTCTTATATTCGTTTTTGCATTACAAAATATATTTATTGTCTCCTTATCTGCTTTAGTCTTTTACAAACTTATTACACATTTTTTAGACGATAAAAAAATATCTCTCTTTTTAACTATAGGCTTCTCCTTCGGAACTATTATTTTCCCATACGCTTTAAAATCGGGATTTGGCGAACCTTTGGCACTGTTGGTGATACTATCGGGTTTTTATTTTTT
>JABXJV010000438.1 GCA_013375355.1 Candidatus Helarchaeota archaeon | reverse complement strand
GTATTATCTCTTTGTTTGTTCCACATAATTTTTTAATACCGCCGAGTGCTTCAAATCCTTTTTTCAACATCTGGTCTACGTCATCCCCTTCAACAACCACAATTATAGATTTTCCGTTTTTTGTATATGGATTTTTTATTCTATTTCTTACTTGATGCCTCGTTTCATCTTTCAGAAATGGCTCAAAATTTATTCCCCCAATACTATTCATTGCCATGGATAAGCCAGATATTTTAAGGAATTCTCTCCGATTTAATCGATTCATTTTTTCTTTCATAATGCATTCCTTTCTTTATTTTTTATATTATTTTCGAATATATAAAAATTGTTTTTTATTGTCAATAATTAACATTAAACAAAAAACTTTTTCTTTGATAAAGAGAATTATTTTTGTATTTTTAAAAATAACCGAAATTTTTATATTCGTACCGGATATTTGGGATGAATTAGAAATAGGTATAAAGTTTCTTTTTCGTCTAAGGCGGTTCCGATGTGGCGGAACTTACTCTTTTCACAAAGAAAGTAAGCATATATCAAAACCATTTATTTTTTTAAGAAATTAATTTAGTACTATGAAAAATTATTTATTTTTATTAGTGTTGCTGATTTTTATTTCGTTATCTTTTTCTCATTCGAGCGATGTATTATTGATGTATGTCCCTGAAAGTGGGGAAATTGAATTTTGGGAAAGATCTAGTAAGCCTCTTTTGTTTGATTCAAGCAATCTTTTCGACCTAATAGATGGTTCAGCGGATGTTTATCTTGAATATGGTTTTGAAAATGCTGTTAATCAGGAATATATCAAAGATGATACCCTTTCGATTGTCATAAACATATTTAAGATGAAAAGCTCTGAATCTGCGTATGGTATATTTAGTTTCGGCAGACGTCCAGGATTAAATATTATAAGAATTGGGGATATGGGATATGAGACTGAATTTAACATTTCATTTTGTAAAGGGTCATTTTATGTAGTTGTAGAGTCATTTTTACAGAACAATGAGGTTAAAGATGCACGAAGAGAATTTGCAGAGAATATCTCAAGAAAAATAAAGGAAAAGGGAGAAATACCGAGCATCTTCAAGATTCTGCCAGAAGAAAAAAGCGTTGCTAATTCTGAAAAATATATCAATGGTATTATATCACTTAATAATATATTTTTTATATCGGATGAAAATATTTTAGATATAGGTAATAGTTGTGTTGGCGCTTACAAAGAATATTCTGTTTTCGGGAGGAATGTAAAGTTGATTATTGTAAAATATAATGAGAATCAAAAGAAGGCGTTTTATGATTTGATAAACTATTTTAAAAAAAGTGATGGATATATTAATTATTCAGAGAAACAGAAAGTGAATATATGGCAGAAAAAAAATGGAAAATATGTGCTTTTAAAAAGGGTCAAGAATTTTATAATAATTGCCTTTGATGTTCATGAAAAAAGAGACGGGATGTATATTATCAATGCTGTTGGGTAATGTTTAATAAGGTGTGTGTTTATATAAACTTTAATCGCAAAGAAGTTTTAAATGTGATTAAATTTAATATTTAAAAAATGAAAGTTAATTTTATAAAATTAATAAAAATTTTTTATTTTAAAAATTTTACTTTCATTTTTTAAAAAAAATTTTTATATTTAAGTAAAATAAATTTTATTTAATAAAAGTGGAGGGAATACAAATGCCAAAGAAAAAAGCAGCTCCTAAAAAGAAAGTTGTCAAGAAGAAGACCGCCGCTAAAAAGCGTCCGAAAAAGAAGACTTCTGCTAAAAAGAAAAAGAAATGATTTGGATTCAATTTGATTGGAGCTTTAATTTTTTAAACCCTCATTAATAAGATGAGGGTTTTTTATTTTTAAAATTAATTTTATTTATGCAGGGGTTAATTTTTTTTTGCTTTTCAGTTTTTGTATCTTTTCTTTTTTAAGAGCGCTTTTTTTCTCGAAAACATAATGGATGATTTGATTTCTGTAAGGCTCTTTTACTTTAACAAATCTAATTATGATGCGGAAAGTATCATCATCATTATCAAGAATCCGTTCTACTCTTCCAATAATATTTTTTATTTCTTCTGTTTGGTCATCAACTTTAAAAGAGATGGCGATTAGTGTTCCAATGTCGAGGTCTATGTCATTAATAAAATACATTCCACCACCACTGATATTCTTTATTACTCCTGATTCATATTTAATTTCCTTTGTTAGAGCAAATTTTCTACTTTCAAGGAATTCTTCCGTCTGATGTGGATTTAGAAAGAAGTATTTAAAAGGGATTTCTGTATCGATGCGTTCGTATCTCCTTTTTTGTATCCGGCTGTAATCTCTTGAGTGATCAATACAGATGTATCCAGGCGGTCCTGGTATAACTTTGTATATTACAGAATTGAATATGTATTCGGCATCCTCTTTGACTCTGAAATTTAATTCTACTGATTGGTTCTCTCGAAATGGCTCTTCGGACATTATAGAGTCGGGTACAGTAAGAACAACTCCTTCTTCATCTACTTTAACAACTTTTGATTCGAAACTCTTTTTTATGATTCCGAAAATGACTGAGGTTTTTGTATTAACTCCTTCGGGAATTTCTCTCGTTGATGTGAGTTCATCAAGAAATATAAAATCAGCAAATCCAAGTTTTTTTCTGAGATTTGCAATAAATGTTTTAAAATTTTCCTTCTTTCTGGTTTCTTTTCCGCGGTAACTATAAACTTCTCTGAATATAAGTCTGTTAAATGTTTCCAGATGTCGGACAATATGAATCGGTCTTCTTATTTCGTATTTTTTTATAAGATTTTCAAGAAAGGTAATTTCTGAAGGAGTAAGTCTTTTTCGTTCACATACTCCATAAAATTTCTTCCACTCCTTTCTTACTTTGCTATGCTTGATAATGGTGGCTTTAATAAGAATGTATATTAAATAAATTATTATAAGAGATAATATCCCGACTAATACCCAATATAGAAAAGCGATGCTCCCCATCCCTATCTTAAAATGCTCTAAATGTGCCCCCATATTTTTCCCTTCCTTTTTAAATTATTATTCATTAATATTTTTTAACCATTAATAAATTATTTTGTTCCAATAATTAAATATATTCTAAATATCAAGTAAATTTTTTAAATAAAAGTACCTACAATTTTTTGGAATTATACTTGTAATTTTGAAAAAATATTATTATTTATTTTAATGTAATAAATTTTTTTTAATATTGAAAATTTTTTTATTTTAATAATTATGGAAAATCTAATCATTAAATTTCCTATAACTTTCAATATTTATCTTCAATAATAAAAATTATGATTTGAATTTATTTATTAGAGTTATTTTGGTAGTATAATTATAGATCGGACAAAGATTATAATAAGTTAAAAGATTTAAAAGGGAATTTGTAAAATGAAGATATTACTTGCACCAGATTCTTTCAAAGGAAGTGCAACTTCCAAAGAGGTTGTATCCGCTATGGAAGAAGGTATAAAACAAATGATACCCGAAGCTGAGATAATGAAAGCACCTCTTTCTGATGGAGGTGAAGGGATGAGTCTGATTCTTACAGAAAAATTGGGGGGAATATTGAAAAAGGCAATGGTAAAAGGACCATTAGGGGATGAGATTAGTTCATATTATGGACTTGTAGATGGTGGGAGGACGGCTGTAATGGATGTTGCTTCTGTTATTGGACTTCCTCTTATACCAGAAGAGAGGCGCAATCCACTTAAAACCAGCACAGAAGGGGTGGGAGAGTTGATTTCTGAGATTTGGAATGAGGGTGTGGAAAGGATAATCATTGGTCTTGGGGGAAGCTCAACAGTGGATGGGGGGACTGGTATGGCTCAAAAGTTAGGTGTAATTTTTTATTCAGGGGAGAAGAAGTTGGAAAGGATGTGTGGGGGTGTACTGAATGAAATAACTAAAATTGATATTTCATTTTTACATTCGAAAGTAAAGAAGACAAAATTTATCGGTGCCTGCGATGTAGTTAATCCACTTCTTGGAAAACATGGGGCAGCTGCTGTTTATGGTCCTCAAAAGGGTGCTTCTCCAGAACAGGTAATATTTCTCGAAAAGGGATTAGCGAATCTTTCATTAAGAATGAAAGAGTTTCTTGGAAAGGATGTTTCGGAGATAAAAGGTTCTGGTGCGGCAGGGGGGCTCGGAGCAGGTCTGGTTGCTTTTCTGGAGGCAGAACTTTGTTCTGGTATTGAACTGGTTATGGAAAAACTTGGAGTTGAAGAGATGGTTAAAAATGCTGACATTATTTTTTCGGGTGAAGGTAAGATTGACAGCCAGACTTCCTCTGGTAAAGCTGTTGCTGGTGTATTAAAATTGGCATTAAAATATAATAAACCTGCTGTATTAATCGGTGGAATAATTGATCCTGCATTGGCTAAATCGGGTATAAAAGGAGTATTGGAAATGGAATCACTTGTTTCGGAGAGCATATCTGTAAAGGAAGCTATGAAAAATACAAGAAAACTTATATCACTTTCTGCCAAAAAATTAATAAGCCAGTTTATTGAATGCTAAAATTATTTATTGAAAAATTGGTTAAATATTATTAATTTATTAAATAATATATTTATGAAATAATGGATAAATGGGGCTTTAATGAATAAAGATATAACTGATATATTGGAAGGATGGGAGTATAAGCCAACGGAGATTTCTGTAAGAAAAATAATAGGAAAAGATGGAAAAGAAAGAATTCAATTAAGGCTTGATCTTGGTCTTCTGCAAATGGAGATAGATGGAAGACCGGATGGGAAAAGACCTCATGGTTATGAATCATTATTTGAATATTATAAGTCTCTTCTGAAGAATCATATAAAAAAATACGGGACAGAAGAAAATTTCACCTTAGATTCTGATGAATGTTTTAAACTTCACCATGAGGCGGTTCAATATTATCACCGATATTTAAGTCTTTTTCACCTTGAAGATTTTAAAAGGGCAGAAAGAGATACAAGAAGGAATCTCGAGGTTTTTGATTTCGTGAAAAAGTATGTTGCCAATAACGAGGATGCACTAATATTTGAACAATATAGACCTTATGTTATTATGATGAATACCCGCGCTAAATGTTCTTTGGCTTTAGAAAGGAAAGATTATGAAAATGCTTTGAAAATTATTAAAATAGGGATAAGGGCTATTGAAAATTTATACGTAGAAAATGGAGAGGAAAAACTTATAGAGACAAGCAGAGAGATTGAATTCCTCAATGAATGGTATAAAAACATCAAAAATACCAGACCAGTCTCTCTGAAGCAGAAATTAGAAAGAGAATTAAAAAAAGCAGTAGAAGATCAAGATTACGAAAGAGCCGCAAAACTGCGGGATGAATTGAAAAAAATTAAAGAATAAATGGTTAATTTTTGTGTTTTAATACCTGCATACAACGAAGAAAGAAATTTAAAAAGACTTCTTGATGAACTAAAAAATTATGTTGATAAAGAACGAATAATTGTTGTAGATGATGGTTCGAAAGACAATACAAGAGTTATTGCAGAGAAGTGCGGTGTTTGTGTTATTTTTCATAAGAGTAATTTAGGGAAAGGAGAAGCCCTTCGGAGAGGGTTTAAGGAGGCGATTAAAAAGAATGTTTCGTGGGTAATTACAATGGACAGTGATATGCAACATCTGCCTACGGATATACCCAAATTCTTGGAAAAAGCAGGAGAGGGAAATGTTGATGTAATACTTGGGTCACGGATGAATAATATAAAAGATATGCCCTTCCAGAGGATTCTTTCAAATAAAATCACTTCTTTTTTAATTTCTCATCGTATAGGACAGAGGGTTGAGGATAGCCAGTGCGGTTTCAGGATGATAAGCAAAAAGGTAATTGAAAAAATTTCCTTAAATAAAAGCCATTTTTCTTTAGAATCTGAATTACTTTTAAAAGCCGGTCTAAAGAAATTTAAAATAGAATCTGTGAATATCGAGACGATTTATAATAATTCAAAAAGCAAAATAAATCCTTTGAGAGATACTCTTGGATTTATTTTTGTTTTTGTATCCAGTTTTTTCTGGAAAAATTAAAGGTTTATTGATGATAAATTTTTCTCACGCTCGAGAAAAGATGGTTCTGGAACAGATAGAAAAAAGAGGTATAAAGGATTCAAGAGTTTTAGCGGCAATGAAAAAGGTTGAGAGGCATAAGTTCGTAGATGAGGGGCTTCAAGACCGTGCCTATAAAGATTCACCTTTGCCGATTGGTCAATCGCAGACAATTTCTCAGCCTTATATTGTAGCACTTATGACTGAGAAGTTGGAATTGAAGGAAAATGAGAAGGTTCTTGAAATTGGAACTGGCTCAGGATATCAGGCTGCTGTGCTTGCTGAATTGTGTGAAAAAGTTTTTAGCATAGAGAGAGACCCGTTTTTGGCAAAGCGCGCCCGAAAAACACTCGACGAATTGGGATATGGTAATATTATAATTAAAGTAAGTGACGGGACATTAGGATGGAAAGAATTTGCTCCATATGATGGGATAATTGTTACTGCTGGAGCACCTATGATTCCGCACAATTTACTGGCTCAATTGAGAGAAAACGGAAAACTTGTTATACCTGTTGGGGATATGCATACGCAAAGGTTGTGTGTGGTAACTAAAAAAATGGGGAAATATTCTACAGAGGAGGTCTGTAACTGTGCATTTGTTCCTTTAATTGGTGTTGATGGATGGAGTAATGAAGTTTCTTAAATTTCTATATGAGTGGGTGTTAAGCTGGGCAAATTCGAGATATGGAACTTTGGCTTTATTTCTGGTTGCATTTTCCGAATCGTCTGTTTTTATTGTTCCTCCAGATGTTCTTCTAATTGCACTATCAGTTTCTCGCCCAAAACGGGCATTTTTTTATGCAGTTGTTTCTACCGTCGGCTCTGTTCTTGGTGGGGTGTTTGGATATATCATAGGCTTTAAGGTTATGGAATCTATCGGTATCCCGATACTTGATTTTTATGGTGTAATGGACAAATTTGAATATGTTGCAATACTGTATAATAAGTATAACGCCTGGGCTGTAAGTATAGCGGGATTTACTCCGATTCCGTATAAATTATTTACGATTGCTGCGGGTGCAGCTAAGATAAATTTCCCGATATTCTTTTTTGCATCTCTGTGCAGCAGAGGGGCAAGATTTTTCATCGTTGGTGGGCTAATATTTTTCTTCGGTGCTAAAATTAAATATTTTATTGAAAAATATTTTAATTTATTATCAGTAATATTTATAATCTTACTTGTGGGAGGATTTATAGTAATAAAACTTATTTTAGGAGATTGAAATTTTTATTTCATCATATAAAATTCTTTGTAATATTGGATTTGAAATAATTACGATAAAAGTGGGATTTTTGTTTAATTATTATGGTAATTTTTCAGGGAAATCACAACTTATTTCTAACTGTCAAAATTCCACTTTTAAGTTAAATAGGACATTTTAATTATTGAAAAACATCGGGGCGTAGCGCAGCTTGGTCAGCGCGCTTGCTTCGGGAGCAAGAGGTCGGCGGTTCAAATCCGCCCGCCCCGACTAATAAAATCAATTACTTGCAGATTTACCCGTCAAGAAAAGCATGTGTTCCTCACCTTGACCTTGCCAATTCTTGCCATTTTTCGCAACTTTTTCTTTCGTATTTCGATTAAGCTTTGGTATAGTATTAAGAACATCCCTATAATGCATTGGGTCATAAGTGATATACCTATCTGTTGTTTCTCTATCCCTATGTCCAAGAAGAAGCCTTACAATGTCCAGACTAACACCTGATTTATGAAGCCATGTTGCAAAAACGTGCCTAAGATCATGAAACCTTAATTTTGTTCCATTAACTGTCAAACCAAGTTTCCTAACAACCGTATTAAAACCCTTGTGTATTGAGTAAAACCTATCACCAGTTTTTGGGTAAACATACCCCTCTTTTCTATTGCCGATATTTCTTTTAATAATTTCTACAGCCGCAGGACTTAATGGATACAATTCCTTCCTTCCTCCTTTTACGATTAATTCTATTTCACCAGTGGGAGTAAGGTCATGAAAACGTATTTGCTCAATTTTCATGGAGAGAATATTTTCTTTTCTAAATCCGGTATAAATCGCAAATTCGATAATACCTGCAATTGGCTCTTGAAGTTTGTTTATAAGTTCACTTGCTTCTTTAGGGGTAAGGTCAACCTTACGTTTTTCGGCTTCTGGTAATAATTTTAAACCTTGAAGCGGGTTTTTATTAATAATATCCCACTCTACAGCACGAAATAACATTGACTTTACTAATGCAGCTTCACGATTTACTGTTGCAGTTGAAGCTCTGTCTTGTTTTATTCGAGCATGCATATAATCTAACATCAAACGTTTGGTTATATTGCCAATTGGAATAGTCGATAATGCAGGACATCGACATATTTGCTTGAACCTATATCGATATAATTCTTGCATGTTATTGCTATTATAAGAACCGTGTCGCTCCAGAAAAATGTCAAAGAACTCCTGAAGTGAAATCTCTTTTGACTGTTCT
>JABXJV010000437.1 GCA_013375355.1 Candidatus Helarchaeota archaeon | reverse complement strand
TAGAATCATTTGAAGTCCTTGATGTAAAGATTTAAAGTCTTTTTTACCCTTTGCAGAATTTAAAGCTCTTTGTAAATCGTCATAGAGTTTTAATAGTTCAATTAGAATGTTTTTTAAAGCGAATTTTTTGAATTTATGGTTTTCCCTTTCAGAAATTTTCTGGTAGTTGTCAAATTCTGCCTGTAATCGCGCTAAAGCATTAAGATATTTCTCTGAAAGTTCAGCTTTTTCTTTTAATTTCTCTTGCTCTTTCTCTAAGACGGTTAATTCTTCAAGCTTTTCTTCTAGTTTCTCATTAATTACAAGTAATTCATCATATTTTTCGGATTTTTCCTTTAATTTAATATATTCTTCTTCTGCGAGTTTAATGACCTTTGGTCTCTTTTTTGTTCCGCCATAATTAAAGAAATCATTAAAATCCAAGCCTGATAGCATTTTTATCATTCCATATTTTGTAATGTAATTCTTATAGTTTTATCACAACTTGTGAGTAAATTATCCATTATGATCTTTTATAGAATCATAATATATAAGTGTTACTAACTAGGTGTGACTTAAACCTTAAGAACGGAAAAATTATTTATTAAACGAAAATGCAATAAAAACCTTTGTTATCCAATGTTTTAAGAAATGATTCTAACGAAATTTAATAAAAATCATTCAATTATTTAGAAAAATAATTAAACATCATTCAATTCAGAAAATATATTCAATTTTTTGAAAAAGATATTATTTTTATTGAAAAAATTTATAACTAAGTAATAGTGATTAGAAATACTAAATCTAATAATGGAAGGAATAATATGGCGGAAGATTCAGTTGAAATTATTGAAGGTATTAGTGTGAAATCTCAGTCAGTTCTGATTGGATTTCCAGATGTTGGACTAGTTGGGCTTATCAGTTGCATGCACATCATTGAAACTTTAAAGTTACCTGAGAAAGGACATATTCAGAGTGAGTTATTTCCTCCTTTAGTTGTGATGCATGGAGGAAAATTTCAATCTCCTGTAAGAATTTATTCAAATGATGAAATTACTGTTGTTATTAGCGAAATTCCAATTCCTCCTACTGCAATATTTCCATTAGCAAAAGCTTTGGTTAAATGGTTGAAAACTAAAAGTATAAAGAATGTAATTAGTCTTTACGGCATTCCTGTGCCTAACCGTTTGAATATAGAAAACCCTGCAACATTTGCAAATTCAAATAACATTGATCATGAAAAGCTATTAAAAGATAAAGATATCAAATCTATTGATACAGGAATTCTAGCAGGTATGCACGCAGCGATAATTTGGGAAGCGATAAAACAGGATTTACCCATTATTGCCCTTGGTGTAGAAACATTCGCCCAATATCCGGATCCTCAAGCGTCAGCAAATCTTGTTACAGATCTAAATAAAATAATAGATTCAAATATTGATATCAAGGAATTAATGGAAAAAGCTGAAGAATTACGAATAAAATTACGTGATGTTATGGCACGAACCCAAGAAACAATGCCTAAACAAGTGCCAGGGATGAGTCCTGTTGATTTACCAGCTATGTACGGGTGAGGTGGGAAAATGAGTGAAGAAAATAACAAAAAAATGAAAATTATGAGGCATAGAAAGTCAATATTTGACCTATATGATGATCTTTTTGCAGATATGGAACGTAAATTTAGAGATATGTTCAGTTTACGCACTTTTTCCCCAAGTTGGGACGATGAACTCTGTTGCCTTCAACCATTGATAGATTACAGAATTACTAAAGACGAGGTTATTTTAACAGCTGATTTACCCAACGTAGATAAATCTGATGTTGAAATAAATGTAACAGAAGATTCAATAGAAATTGAAGCAAAAATGAAATCCGAAATTAAATTTGAAAAATGGGGAACGGAATCATTTCAGAAAAACTTTCAATATTTCCATAAATCGTTGAAGTTGCCAGTAAAGATAAATACTGATGATATAAAGGCCGATTTTAAAAAAGGTATCCTTCAAATCAATGCACCAATAAAAAGAACAAAGAAGAAAGTAGAAATTGAATAAACCATATAAAATATTCTTTTTTTATCGGTAAATCCCCTTAATATAAATTAAAAATAAAAAAAATTAATTTTTACCCCCTACTTGACTTGCCATAACTGTTATAACATCTTTTTTTGGGATTATACCTAAACTTGCAAATCTAACATTATTAGGTAAAACTTTGCCTTTATGGATGAATTGAATTGTCACAATAGGGTTTAATTTATATACGTTTCTTATTATCTTCTTTATTTCTGCGACATTTTGATTAACATCAATATCTCCAGTTTTTACTGCTTGATCTGGGGGAACTCCTAATAATCTAAATCGATAATTTACCATTTTTATCACTTATTTAATTTGTTAAGATTATAGGAGTGTGGAAAATATTTAGTTATTTTTCTACACTTTTCGATTATTAAGTGAAAGAAGAATTTGGTTTTTTTCTCCCTAATTAACCACTTTTTTTACCCCAATTTTTAAGAAATTGTACAATTAAGCGAACTCCAACTCCTGATGCGCCTGGAGGAGTATAATCTTTCCCTTTTGATTCCAAATCAGTACCAGCTATATCAATATGTGCCCATCTATAATCCCCAATGAAATGTTTCAAAAATCCCGCCGCATTAGAAGCTCCAGCCCCTTCTTTACGATTTGGATTAATATTCCTAACATCTGCTATCTTACTCTCCATGATTTTCTCATGATCTTTCCATAAAGGAAGCCTCCATAATCTTTCTTGAGTCTCTTCTCCGGCTTCAATTAATTTATTTGCTAGATCATCGTCTGTAGTGAAAAGTCCAGAAGCGTAAATTCCAAGGGCAACAGCGCATGCCCCAGTTAGAGTGGCAATATCTACAACTACTTTAGGCTTGAATTCATTAGCATAATCTAATACATCAATAAGAATTAAACGCCCTTCCGCATCAGTATGTAAAATTTCAATCGTCTTACCTTTACGGCTCTTAACTATATCTCCTGGTAAATTAGGATCTCTACCACCAGGTGTGTTTTCTGTAAGCGGAGTAATTCCTACAATATGTAATGGACTTTTTAACTGCGAAATAGCTTTTAAAGCCCCAATAACTGCCGCCGCACCAGCCATATCTTGCTTCATTTCCCACATACCCATTGATGGCTTAATGGAGATTCCACCAGTATCGAAAGTAATTCCTTTTCCGATTAAAACGATGGTTTCTAAATTTTCATTAGGATTATAATCTAATACTACTAATTTACAAGGTTCATTACTTCCTCTTGCGACTGATAGAAAGGAACCCATTTTCATTTCTTCTATTTCTTTTTCCCCATAAATGTTACATTTAATTCCTAATTCATCTGCCATTTTTTTTGCTTGTTCTGCGATATAAGTAGGAGTTGCAATATTTGCTGGTTCATTAGTCAGATCTTTTGAAAAATTTGTTGCCTCTGCAATTATTTGACCAGATCGAATTCCATTCTTAATTTCATCAATTAAATCATTATAAACAACAGAAAATTCTTCTACTAACTTAATTTCATCTAATTTTTCAGTCTTATGTATATAAAATTTATAATTTCCTAATATAGCTCCTTCTGTAATTGCTCGAGCTATTTCTTCAACTTTTAGATCTGTTTTTTCCAATCCCATTAGCCAGATTTTAAATTTTTTAACCTCAGAATCTCGAATTTTCTTTATTACGATTCCACTTACTCGCCTAATTCTTTCATAATCTAAATCTTCTTTTTTACCGAGGCCAACCAACAAAATTCTTTTAGCAGGAATCTTTTTACGCGTATAAATAGTTGAAATTTGTCCCATTTTTCCTTTAAAATCACCAATTTCTATCCGTTCATTAATAGAGCCATCCAGCTTTGCATCAATTTCATCAATGAGGTGTTTTGAATCTTCTATGTTTTCAAATATGCCAATAACTAAGGATTCTGCATCGACATTCAAGAGCGAGTTTTTTTCCACTTCGATTTTCATTAAATTTCCTCCAATGACCATCTAATTTAATAACATTTAAAAATTTTATCTATTATTTCCTTTATTTAGGTGAAATTTATTGGACATGTGGAAATATTATGATATTCTTCATAAAAATCATTTATTATGTAATCCAATGAATAAAGATAAGTTTGAAAAGCTCTGTAGACTTCTCAAATTAAAACGAGGAGCATATGTATTAGACATAGCTTGTGGAAAAGGAGAATTTCTAATCAGATTAGCTGAACTTTATGATATATCTGGTATCGGTGTTGATATATCACCTTTTTGTATAAAAGATTGTTCGGAAAAACGGCAAAAACGAGTTCCTAAATCAGATATTAAATTTATAGAAATGGATGGTGCAAAATATAAACCCGAATCATCTGAACTTTTTGATGTAACTATGTGTATAGGTGCAAGCTGGGTATATGGTGGTTATCTGGGAACCATAAAAGTTCTAAAAAAGATGACAAAACAAGATGGACTAATTTTAATTGGAGAACCTTTTTGGTTAAAAGAACCTAATGAAGAATATTTGAAGGCAGAGAACATAAAGAAAGAGGATTACCACTCTCATTATGAAAATATGAAGTTAGGGGAGGAAGAAGGATTAACCTGTCTTTACAATTTAGTAAGCAATCATGACGACTGGGATCATTATGAGACATTCCAATGGTGGGCAGCGGATGATTATGTAAGTAAAAACCCTGATGATCAAGATCTTGCAGAAATCATATCTCGAATTAAAAAATGGAAGGAGATATATCTACGTTGGGGTAGAGATACACAAGGTTGGGCGATATATGTCTTCAGGAATCATATTATGAAAAAAGAAAATAAATGATGAAATTTTTAAAGATAGCAAATATTAGAAAATTTTGATTACTAATATTGTTTTTATCAAATTTTTCAATAAATAATTATATAATAGTGTTATATATTCGAATAATATAATATGATCTTGCGGACGTGTCCGAGTGGTTAGGAAACAGCCTGCAGCATTAAGTGCAGTGAGCTGTATGCACGGGAGTTCAAATCTCTCCGTCCGCTCCAAAATATTCATAGGAATATAATAATTTCACTTCTTAATTAAATCAGAAACTCTAAGGAACTAACAAGATGTTAAAGCTTTATAATGACTTAACTGGAAAAAAAGAAGAATTCATTCCTTTAGAAAAAAATAAAGTTAAGATGTATGTTTGTGGACCAACAGTATACGATTATTCGCATGTAGGTCATGCTAGGTCTTATGTTTTTTTTGATATAATGTATAGATATCTTAAATTTAGGGGTTTTGATGTAATATACATTCAAAATTTAACTGATATTGATGATAAAATAATAAAAAGGGCTCGTGAGGAAAATTTAACGATTTTTGAACTTGCTGATAAATATACAGATTTATATTTCAGAGATATGAAGAAATTGAGAGCATTATCAGCCGATTATTTTCCACGAGCTACACAACACATTCCTGATATGATTGAAGCAATTAAGATTCTTATACAAAAAGGATATGCATATGAATCAAATGGAAATGTCTATTTCGCTGTAGATTCCTTCCAAGATTATGGCAAATTATCAAGAAAACCATTTGAAGAGCTCATAGACAGTGAAGATTCTCCTGATAAACGAAATCCTAAAGATTTTGCTTTGTGGAAGAGAAAAAAAGAAGACGAGCCATTTTGGGAATCACCTTGGGGACTTGGAAGACCTGGTTGGCATATTGAATGTAGTATAATGTCAACAAAATATCTAGGGAGCACGCTCGATATCCATGGTGGAGGACAAGATTTAGTGTTTCCTCATCATGAGAATGAAATTGCTCAAACTGAGGCATATACAGGAAAAAAATTTGTTAAATATTGGATACATAATGGATTTTTAACAGTTAATAAGGAAAAAATGTCAAAATCATTAAAGAACTTCTTTACTATTCAAGAAGTTTTGGAGAAGAGGTCTCCAGAAAATCTACGTTGTTTTTTAATTTCAACTCATTATCGAAAACCAATGGAATTTTGTGAAGAGAATTTAGATCATGCCCAACGAGTCCTCGAAAGATTTTATGTGGCTTTAGAGTCTTCAAGAAATGCACATTTTACTGAAAATAAAAATTTGTTGAAAAAACTAACAGCAGAATTGGAAAAAACTATTCAACAAACCGAATCTGAATTTATACTCGCAATGGATGACGATTTTAATACCCCTCTTGCTTTATCTCATTTACAAACACTAGCACGAGAAATAAATAAAATAACCCAAACAAGTGAAATTGTTGATCCAGAAATAATGGAAAGAGCTCATAAATTGTTATTAGAATTGGGAAGTATATTAGGTATATATATGGAAAATAAGGAAAGTTTTTCAGATAAATTGGTAGATATGGTCTTAGCAATAAGACAACAAGCAAGGCAGAATAAAGATTATGCTTTATCAGATAAGATTCGCGATGAATTAAATAAATTAAATATAGAAGTTAAAGATTTGCCTAATAAAACGATTTGGTATAAAAAAATATAATAACAGATAAAATATAATTTTTCTATAAAATTTCAAAGAACAAATTGAAGGAAATGATGAAAAATGCCAAAAATTATTGTTGATGATGATAAATGCACAGGATGCGGAACCTGCGTCGATGTCTGTCCAAGTGGAGTATTTGAATTAAATGATGCCACAGGAAAGACAAGCAGAGTTAATGAGGATGAATGTATAGAGTGTCTTGCTTGCGTTGATCAATGCCCAGAAACTGCTATTGAAGTACAAGGGGATTAAAAAGAATTTTTTCCTCTGGTAATTCTTAATAGAAAGATGGAAGTAGGTAAAGAGATATGCCAAAAATTAAAGTAGACATAGATAAATGTACTGGTTGTGGAACATACGTGGATCTTTGCCCGAGTGGGGTATACCAGTTAGATAACGCAGCAGGTAAGACTAAAGTCGTTGCAGAAGATGAAAGCATTGAATGCCTAGCTTGCCAAGATCAATGTCCAGAAAATGCTATTGAAGTAGAAACTAATTAATTCTCTTTTTTTCTTCTATTTTTTTCTATTACAGATTGAAGATTACATAGTATACTAAAAAGTAATGTAAATAATTAAATTAACACGCTCACACCAGAGCATTTTATTAATTTATGACCTTTTGTTTCAGCTCCTGTAACGTCTAACCATGCGTTACCTAAAATAATTTGGATACTTTTTCTTTTTAAATCCTCAGGAATTAGTTTAAAATCGATTGCACAAGCATAGAAAGGAAATGGATGGCATTTATTCGGAATTTCAATCTGTATTGAAATGAATTTTCCCTTTATTTTAGCACCGCCCATACCCTCCCCGGAACATTCTCCACCATAAATTGGATCTTTAACATCAATTAATTCTTTATCAATATAAATACCTCCAGCACCTGAATCAATGAGCGCTTTAATTTTCTTGGACTTTGCTTCTTCTTTTTTCCATGATTGAATTTTAACTATTACATCTTCTTTAATAACCAAAAAGTTACCCTCGTTATTATATTCAATTTTGAAATATTTAAACTATTAGCTGATTTAGCAAGAATCTAATCCAACAAAAGAAATTATTTAACCCAATTTTATTATAGGATATTTTAATAATAAATAATAGTTTTTTTCTAGGATATTATTCTATTTAATCCTAATTATTAAGAGATGCTGAATTTGGATTTAGATATTGCTGGATTATATGATAAAGCTGTTGAATTTCACGGGCATAGTTGTCCAGGACTACTTTCCGGAATGATTATCGGGATTATTGCATTAAAAGAATTGGCAGCCTCACGATCAATTGATGAAGAAGTGGTGACGATTTCTGAAGGACAATCTTGTATGGTGGACGCACTTCAAATTGTTTTGGGCACTTCTCTAGGAAAAGGCAATTTGATTTTGAAAGATTATGGAAAAACTGCCGCAACAATATTCGACAGAAATACAGGAAAAGGAATTCGATTAAGTTTTGATTTTTCACAAATAAGGAATACATTAGGAGATTTACGTGAACAGATGAAAGAAATGAGTACCGAAGAACGGAAAGAGTTTTTAAAAAAGATTATGTTTGAAATTTTAGAAAAACCTCAAAATGAATACCTTAAAATTGAACAGATTATAATGAAAGTTCCTCCTGAAGCTCAAATTTTCAATACTATAATTTGTGAAAATTGTCAAGAGGGAGTAATGGCAACTAAAATTATTAAAAAAGATGGAAAAAATCTTTGTATTTCTTGTGCTAAAGGAAAATATTGGCAATAAGTCAATTTATTGATGGGTTTAAAAAGCATAGACTTACCTACTTAATGGTAAGTAGATTGAATATAAGACACATACCAATTAGTTTTTTAAAAGAATGGCATTTTTGTCATTGTACAGCAAAATTTTGGGGAAGACCGATTCCAAGAAGGCAAAATATTAGTCAATTTAAAGAAAACAATTATCATAATATCTCGAAATTATTTGAAATTAATGAACCGATAATAAAAGATGAATTTATAATTATTGCAAATAATTTTGAACAGAAAACAACACTTTTTGTCGATAATGATTTCTATTTGATGGGATCTGTAGATTTCATATTATTTAATGATATATCCAAGACCATTCATATTTTAAACATAAAAAGAGTGAAAAAGGTTCCTAAATATGCTTATAAGAGTGATAAAAACCTTGTTGTCATCTATAATCTTTTATTGTTTCGATTCTTATATCGAGAAAGAAAAAAATACCAGATAAAAATTGGTTTTGAATTTTTAGAAAAATACCAATATCTTCTCAAACAGCTAATAAATTATAATATTGGGAATCCAATTTTGGGTTATACAACTAATAAAAGAGACTTTATGGAAGAATTAATGGTAAATCCTTCGGATTTTTTCAAAAAATATAGCAATCAAATTTTCTTTATACCTTTCAATTTTGAAAATCTCATGAATTCGCTGAATAAATTCCTAGAAATGATTAATGAGTGCAAGGACCCTCATTATATCGAAAGAAATCATAAAAGTCTGAAAAAATGCAAAAATTGTTATTATAACAAATTATTTTTATGTGAGAATAGTTTAGATTAGCTTATAGGTAGTTCTATACATTAAGATAAGAATATTATGATCCATTTAATTGGCTTAAGGAGTTTGAAAGTTATAAATTTATTAATTAGAAAATTGAAATAATTAAAAAATAAATCAGAATATTAGGGATGGGGGTGTATTAAACGCCAAATACTGCCGGAAAGGTTATAGGTATAATAGATGGGATAGGTTCTATTATTTTAAGTTATTTTATAAGTATTAATGCTCATCCAAAAGTCCAAATCTTTTTAATACTATTAATCATTACTAGAGGAGTTCTTGCAATTGTTGGTGGGGTCAAAGCAGGTTCTAATCCAATCTCAAATTCTGCCATAATCTTAACCTCAAAATAGATATAAGTTATTATTTCATCTTCTTAATTAATAAAGACCCAATGTTTTTAATTTCTCTAAATTATTTAAATCAATAGGTACTTTAATTATTTCAGAAGAGGGAGCGATGTCATCTTTGTAATTTCCTTGTAGAGTTAATTTAATTTCGAAACTAATTATTAGTTTGGTCATATCTAGATCTAATAATTTGATTATTTTTGATTTATCAAGTTCTATAAGATTTCGTTCAGGAATAATTTCGTTAGCTAAAGCAGCGGTATTTTTCATAAGATTTTTAAATAACTCGCTTGCAAACTCCCATTTTTCTTTTTCTAAATCCGACTTTTCCATAGTAAAATCAGGGAACATCGCTTTTACAATTCTATATGCTTCCTTTACCGATTTTCCAGCTTTTCTACACTTGATATATAGGGAATTGCTTTTTTGCTTTTTTCTTCCCAATTAAATCCCTTAAATTGATTGTAAAAAAGTTTAAATTGAAACTAAACACAAGATTTCAAAACTAATATTTGCTATTAAAACCCAGACCTTTTATTTCTTCTAACAATTGAGCAACCGCACTTTTTAAGTCGGTCTCCAATTTCGCTCCTACGCAAACTATCTTACCGTTTGCAAAAATTAAGAACACGACCTTTGGGTTTTGCAATCTGTAAATAAGACCAGGGAAAACTTCAGGTTCGTATAATGTGATTGTTAAACTCATTGACATTAAATCTAAGTTTAAATTTTGATGTAAATCTCCACTCGCAACAATGTTTTGAACTTTTACTTCGGGTTCACTAATTATTTTTGTTCCATATTTGCGAATTACCTTTAAAACTTTTTTAGTAAGAGAATAAACATCTTTTGTTTTTCTCAGTCCTGTTAATACAAGCCTTCCATTTGAAAAAATAAGTACAGTACTTTTGGGAATTTGTAATCTATAAATCAATCCCGGAAAAGTATGAGGGTTGTATGTGGTATCTTTATTCTTTTTAGCCATATTTTTAAGGTCAATCGGTTCCTCAACTTCAAATTTAACAGAAGCGACAATATTTACAATCTCATAATTGACTTCAGACAAACAAAACATTTTCCTAAATTGTCCTCATTTTGAAATATCTTTAAAATTTGATTTTTTGATAAAAGTTTCAAATTAAAAAAAATTACTTTCATTTAACATATTAAAAATGACAGCTTAACTGTTTTCATAGACTTTAAATACATTAAAATATGGCTTCTGAAAACCCGACAAATGATGAAGAAATAAAAAAAGTGAAACTTTGGGTTAAATTGATTCCAAAAAATCAGCTAAATTCTTTAAAAACAACCCAAAATTTTTTAGATTCAATAATAAAGTTTTCATTTCTCGTGAAATTTTACCTTTGGAACTTTTCTTATCCCCAACTCCTGTGGCAAACAATTTTGAGCACCTCAATGCGTCAATAGTAACCCTAATTGGTTCAGTAGGTTTCACATTACCTCTATTTCTTTTAGAAAATCAGATTTTTTGGATGTGTTCTATGCAAGAAAATGTTAAAATTTAAGAAGAAAATAAATCATAAAGTAGAAATTTTAAATGTCTATCAAATTAAAAAAATTAAATTGAGGGATATTTTTATGATGGAGTAGATTTAATCATTAAGGAAGGTTAATTTTCTTTAAATTTTAAAAAATCAATTATTGATTTCTTTTAATATCCCATTTCTTTAAGTTTTTGATTTGTTATTTTATCGATGGTTATCTTAAATAATTAAAAGAATTTATATTATTATTTTGATTTGAAAAATTCTATATTTGGATTTTAATTTTTGAAAGAAGTGAAGAGTATGACACGGATTATAGATGAGTCTAGGGTGTTTTTTAATGAATTCAAGTATTCTCTTGATATTCATTGCATTTGTGGGGCTGCAATTTATCTTGATAATAAAGTAAAAGAGGCTACATGCAAAGTTTGTGGTCGAACTTATTTTATACGATTCGATGTGCGTTATTCTGAATTATTAAAACAAAGTAAAAGCGAAAAACGCAAAAAGAAATATCGAGACCTATAAAAATAAAAACGATTATAACCTCACTAATTTTGAATTAGAATAGACTATTCTTTTTATAATTTTAAATTGAGGATATAAACTTGAGTGTATTTCTTTCAAAGGAAGAGCTGGAACTCAAAGGAGAAATAAAACAATTTGCAGAAGAATATGTTGCTCCTAAAGTAGGCGAAATTGAGAAATCAAAGTCTTATGATACAATTAGAAATATTATCCACGAATTAGGAAAACGTGGTTTTCTTCGGGTATTACATCCGAAAGAATATGGAGGTTCCGAATTTGGGGTCATCGGGGATACTATCATTGCCGAGGAACTTAGTGCAGTAAATTTTGCCCTGGACCTATCTCGATTAGCTTCTATTCATCTTTGTGGTATGCCTTTACATCGATTTGGAACACATGAACAAAAAGAAAAATTTCTGGTTCCTTTAATAAAAGGCGAGAAAATCGGGGCTATAGGAATTACAGAACCTGATGTAGGCTCAGATGCTGCTGGCATGAAAACTAGAGCGCACAGAGAAGGAGATTATTACATTATTAATGGTGAAAAAAGATTCATTACAAATGGAAGTCAAGCAGATTATATTTGTTTATTCGCTATTACGACACCATTACCTATAACACGTCCAAAAACTGGAATGACAGCTTTTATTGTAGAAAAGGGAATGAAAGGATTCACTGTTGAAAAAGATTATGAATTGATGGGATTAAATGGAACTAGGATTTCGCATCTTCGTTTTGAAAATGTTACGGTTCCAGCTGAAAATAGGATAGCAGAAGAAAATTATGGATTTAAAGTTCTAATGGATGAACTTAATTCTGAACGTGTCGCTATTGCGGGACAAGGAGTTGGGGTTGCGAAAGCAGCATTTGAAACAGCATTACGTTATAGCACAGAGAGAGTTCAGTTCGATCGGGAAATACG
>JABXJV010000436.1 GCA_013375355.1 Candidatus Helarchaeota archaeon | reverse complement strand
TGAATGCAGCTATGTTCGTATTGATTCTTGTGGCGTCTCCAATTGCCATTTTTATACCTCCCAAATTTTAGTGGAGGACATTATAAGATTAGCGTTTCAGGAGTCCCATGCCAATAGGCTTATTATTATATAAAATTTCATAAAGTTCTTTGCAACAAATATGCCAGAAATATCTCCGTTTGTATTTTCTAAATATTTATTAATAATATTGTAGAAAATTAATTGTTCATTTGTATTTATTTTTAGTTTAAAATAATGTAAATATCATTATAATTATTTGTAATTTAAAGAGTTATATTATAAATAAAATTTTATTAAAACTTTTTATTTAGTAAGAACTAATTAAAAAGTGTGTTTTTTTTATAATTTTATTCATATTTTTTATAATATATTTTTAATAACAGCATTCTTGTTTAGATTAATATGAGGAAAAATTTTTCTTGGTTGATAGGGAAATTGTTTCCATTTTTTGTAATCAATCAAGATTAATGATATTGATTATGAGCAATCTTTACTACTGCAAATATCATTCCCCGATAGGGGACATATTTATCGGATTTTTAGAGGATGGTATTTTTAGAATTAAATTTGGAGGATTGACAGAGGAGGATTTTGTTCGGGACTTGATGAATCTTTATCTGAATTGTGGTATAAAAAGAGGGAATCTACCTTCTTTAGTTAAGAAGGAGTTTGATTTGTATTTTGATGGTAATCCGATAAAATTCAGGTCAAGAGTCATTTTTCTTACAGGAACAGGTTTTCAGAAGAAGGTCTGGGAAGAGGTTGGAAAGATACCTTATGGTAGATTGGTTAGTTATTCTGATATTGCATTAGAGATGAGTAAGACAGGGGCAGAAAGGGCAGTTGGTAACGCTGTTGGGGCAAATCCTGTTCCTATTATTATTCCCTGTCATAGAGTTATAAGAAAGGATGGAGGAATTGGAGGATTTGGAGCAGGAATCGCCCTGAAAAAGAAATTATTGAGATTGGAAGGAATTATTGTCAGCGGCAATATAAAATAAATTTTTAATATCTTTGCATGAAATTTTCAATTTCTTCTATGATAACGGGAACAGAATTTGATAATATTTCGTAGCCAGTTTCTGTAATGAGGATGTCATCTTCAATTCTTATGCCCAGATTCTCTTCACGAATATAGATGCCCGGTTCGATTGTTATAATCATACCGGGTTTTAATGTTTTTGATATGGAAGGGGCGTGGACGTCAAGCCCGATTGGGTGGCTTGTTCCATGCATATAATATTTTTTGTATTCTTTTTTATCTTTTATCAAGCCAATATTGACCAGCCCCTCTGAAATAATATCCACTGCTTTCTTATGTATTTCATCTTTTGTTCTACCGGGCTTGATTAAACTAATAGCCTCGTTGTGTGCTTTAAGCACGATATTATAAATTTCTTTTTGTCTTTGTGAGAATTTTCCGGATATCGGGATTGTCCTTGAAATATCTGCAGTATACATTTTGTATTCTGCACCAATATCTATCACAACAATTTCACCGGGGTCAATCTCTCTGTCATTCTTATTATAGTGCAGAATGTAACTGTAAGGACCGGAAGCGATAATCGGGAGGAAGCCACTCCTTCTGGCTCCGTTTTTTTTGAAGGTATATTCCATTATTGCCTCTAATTCATATTCATACATTCCAGGTTTTGCCGATTTCATAATATTTTTGTGTGCTTCACATGTTATTTCTATTGCTTTCTTTATCAACTCTATTTCTGAAGAAGATTTAATTTCCCTTAAGTTTATGATTTTATTATTTACAGATGCGGTTTCGAAGTTATAAAGTCTTTCCTTTGCTTTATTTATTATTTCAAGGTCTCTGGTTAATGGTTTATCTAATGAGATGGGTGAATATTCGAAAAATAGTGTGTCTGCTTGAAATAATAGATTTCTCAAATAGTTTTCGTATTCTGTATTTGGCAAAGCCTCTTCAATTCTTAATTTCACCTTAACTCCTTCGGAACCAAGTCTTATACTGCTCCATATTTGCTTTTGCAAGTTTTTAGGCCGAACAAAGATTAATTCTTTTACATATTTCCTTTCTTCACGAATGTATATTTTCCTTCCCGGACTC
>JABXJV010000435.1 GCA_013375355.1 Candidatus Helarchaeota archaeon | reverse complement strand
TTCCGATAATTTCTTTTGAAATAATTTCGTTTACATTTTGCACAGCCTTCAATGTCCCCTTACCATTGTATCTTTCTGAATCCCCATCTCTGAGTTCTACTGCCTCATGTTCACCAGTAGAAGCACCAGATGGAACTGCTGCTCTCCCCATTATTCCACTCTCAAGATAAACTTCTACCTCAACCGTTGGATTCCCTCTTGAATCTAATATCTCTCTGGCGTGAACTTCTTCAATTATTGTCACTTTCTCACCTCAATTTTTATTCATTTCGTATATTTTCAAAACTCCTTAAAGGAATACTTTAGGAGTATGCGATATTTTCTTAAATTTTAAATAAATATTAAGTTTTTTAAAACCATAGAAAACTTTTAAATTTGCAACATTTTTCGTGGAAAAAGTTGCATATCTACCAAAGCAGATACGCAAAGACGGAAAAAACCTTAAATAATTTTCACCTGAAAAGTCCAAAAAGTTTCTTTTTCTTTTCAGGTAAAAGTGAATCAATCACACCTTGAGAATAACCCTTTTTAGCAAGGATTTCTCTTATTTCCTCAGGAGGTCTGTTTGAAAGTTTGTTGGCTAATTTTCTGGCTTCTTCTTTCTGGGCTTCAAATTTCTGAGATTTAACATCCTGTATCAAATCCCTTGCTTTTGTTAATGTAATTGAGATTTTTTTAGATTGAAGAGAAAGGTGCCTAACTTCATCATCCGAAATATCCGCACCTTTGAGACGATTTTCTATTTTTGCCCTCTGTTTTTGACATTCCTGAATAACTTTATTCAAATAACTAAGAGCCTTTTTTTGGTCTTCCATTTTTAAATATATCCCTGAAAGCCATAAAATCATGTCTATTAGCGCAGCAACATTTTTTACTGCTGGATGTTTTAAATAAGCCTCATTTAAATACTCTACCGCTTTCTTCATGTATTCTTCTTCATTTGCAGGAATATCTTTCCAGACCTTTTTTAATTCATTTATAATATTATTTATTATGTCAAGTTCTTCACTGTTTTTTTCTTTAAGTTCCCTTAGAAGCCATCCTGTCCTGAGGTAATATCTGCCTAACTTGAGTGTGTCTCTATTTTCTTGTTCTAATATCTCCTGAATATAAATTCCAAGTATATGAAGCTTAAATGCCATAGGATAATTCAACTGGTCGTAGTCAATCCCTTTACTAAGCCATATAACAAGTTTCTCCGCCATTCTATCATCCTGGAGCTTTTCTGAATAAGCACGCTTTAACAACCTGAAATTACTCCATGAATCTTTACCTGCACTTTCGAAATCAACTTTTTCTGCTGTATATTTGCAGTTGCTACAATGCCAAAATAAATATAATGGAGGATGATACTCTTTAAAATCGAGATTGGTCCATCCATAGACCAAAACGTGTTTATCTATATCAACTTTTCTCTCAGAACATATTTTTGTTTTAAAAACCCTATTATTAGCAATCATTCCACACATCGGACAAACAATACTTTTTAAATAAAAAGGGGATTTCTTTTCCTTTTCACCGCCTTCATCCTTGACAGGAGTCTCTCCAACAGATGTCTTCCCCTTTTCTCTCTTTTCTTGCATTTCGCTTTCGGACTTTTTAGCACATTCTATACATACCAGTTCATCTGTATCATAATGTGAACCACAAATGTAATCCCTCCCACATTCAGGACACTTAAAATAATCATCTTTATCAAATCCCCCGCATATAGGACACTTCAAAGCAAAACCTCCTTTTTTATTATCAAAACCTTATTGATAATAATTTATATTTATTTAATATAATTAAATTTAAAAATAAAAGCAAATCTTAAAATATTCAATTTATATTTTTATAAATAAAAAAGGCAGATAATAATCTGCCTTTTTTATAAATGAAATCAAATTTGAAAAAATAAATAATTCTAAAAATATAATTCAATTACAAATGTTCACTTTTTTCTGATTCTGATACTTTTATACTTCCATTGGTTGTTCTAATGTAAATTAATGGACCTCCGTTATTTATTTTTCCGGTAATATGTCTTTTGTTAATCTCACCCTGAACTACAACTGGAAATTCGGAGGATATTTTACCATTTGTTGTACTTGCATCAAGGTCTGCATCTATACCACTTGGCAGACTTACTTCAATGCTGCCATTTGTAGTCTTAAAGTTCATCTCTATTGCCACGTCTATTTCAATGATTTGTGAATGAATTTCACCATTTGTGGATTTAGCACTGACATTTCCAATAATACCTTTCAAGTTGACTTTCCCGTTTGTTGTTTTGGCATTTATATCTCCTTTAACGTTAGAGGCTAAAATACTTCCATTTGTTGTTTTTAACTCAGCATCACCAATAACCTTTTCTACATTTATAGAACCATTTGTTGAGTTTGAATAGACCTTTCCTTCTATATCATAAACTTTGACCTTTCCATTTGTTGTGTTCATATCAAGGTTTGTTATTTTTGGCACATTTAGCAAAAATGAAATACTGACACTTGGTTTACCCCATCCAAAAAATATATCCCAGAAACCTTTTCCCTCTCTTTTTGGGTAGTCAACCTCAATTTCAATTTCATCAATTGATTTATCAACATTAATTTCAACCTTCTCTAAAAAATCTTCAGCATCATCCATACTCCCTGCTTTCACCTTGATATTTGCTATAACCTCAACTTCTTCCCTTCCCCACGATTTTACATCAATATTTCCGTTAACATTCTTCAGATAAACTCTTCCACCTTCTCTGAAATCTATAATCTTTTTGAATTCTTTTTCTGTTGTGGCTCCAAAAACCAGGTTAAATGAAAATAAAAATATCAAAACCACAAAAATGCTTTTATATTTAGTCATTTTTATTATGCCTCAACTTTTGAATATTATATATACAGTATAAGAAACTTATTTTTAAATATCAATTATTTTAAGTAAATTAAAAAATGGATAAGGAATTACTTTGATAATTATATTCTATCAGCTTCAAATAATTCATTCGACTTAACCGTTTACCTTCTAATTGTATTTTATAATTGAAAATATTCCAAAAGATTGGTCATATGAAAATAATTTTTTACTTTGTTATTAATATTGACAATCTGCAAATCTTTCCCTTTTTTCCTGAAATTATTTTTTCTTTTAACCAATAGACCTGCTCCAGGGCTATTAATCCATTTAATATTAGTAAAGTCAACTATACACTCCCTGACGGAATTATTTTCAATTTCCAACAATATTTTATTCAAAACCTTTGACTCACTCCCTCCCATCAATATACCGTGAGGTGTAATAAAAGCTATACCATTCTTTATTTCTTTATACACTTTCATTTTTATTACTTCATTTTAATTTAACGAACTTGATTTTCTATATATATAGACGTATAGACTATTAATTTAGTTGTATATTTTTAATTATTTTTATTAAATTTCTTTTTTTACTTCTTTGTTGCCTTCATTATTCTCTTTTCCCTTTTCGTAAAACTTATAGAAAAGGATTAAAGCAACACCAATAAGAAGCGGAATCAGACCCCAGAAATCTTCACCCTCAATCCTGGATGCTCTACCAATTGCAATATTCCTGATCATATCTATAATATTGAGAACAAAGACGCTGCCGCCAAAAGCACCGAATATAAATCCCCAATAAAGTGTTCCTTTTCCGGGTTTCCTGGTTATCTCTACAGGTAATTCTTTTCCCGATTTAATTAATTCAAGCCTTTCTTCATGTTTATTTCTCATAGAGCGAAATAAAATATAAAAAAGACCAATAAAAAATACCGCTGCAACTGAAAAAGTTGATATTATCGCAATTATGCCAACTAATTCTCCTGGAATATCCATATCTTACTCCTTTTTAAATTATTTATAAATTGATTTTATATTTCACTTAATAAGACATAATAAAATCAAAAAATCTTTCAAAAAATTTAAAATTATTTTGATTTATCCAATTTTTTCCATATTTTAATTGTATGAGTATAAAATGAAAGAAAATTCAATTACAGTTAGTCCAAATATATGAGAACAGGAAAACTGACTGAAGAGGATTTTATAGAGATTTATGAAAAATATAAGGACCGAATTTATAATCAGGCATACAGAATTCTCGGAAATAAAGAAGACGCAGAAGAGGCAACTCAAGACGTTTTTTTAAGGATTTACAAATCCTATGAAAGTTTCAGAGGAGAAGCAAAGCTCTCTTCATGGATTTATAGAATTTCGGTTAATGTTTGCATCTCCAAAGCAGTCTCAAAAAGAAAAAATATTGATTATTTGGAAGAAAATAGCGAAATTAAATACAAAAATATTTCAGAAAAAACCAAAAATCCTGAAGAACTATTTCAGAGCAAGGAATTCAGAAATATAATTCTGAACTTGATTTCAAAGCTTCAGCCGAAGTATAGTTCAATATTAACATTATATTACTTTGAAGAGATGGGTTACAGAGAAATTTCGGAAATACTTAAAATGTCCGAAGGGACAATTGCTACGCAACTCTTCAGAGCAAAAAGTTTATTAAAAGACTTAATTATAAAAGAGTTGAATTTATTTGATTAGAAAAATATGAACTGCATCGAGATAAAAAATTTATTATTCCCATTTTTTGAAGGGAATCTGGAAGAAGAAAAGAAAATATTAGTAGAGAAACATCTTTCGGAATGCAAAAGATGTTATCTTGAGTATGAACTAATTGTCTCAATCGAAAATACTTTAAAAACAGCAGAGAAGGCCGAAGCACCTGACTTTCTTAGAGAGAGGATTTTATCAAAAATTTATCCTGCATTTGAATATAAAAGAGAAAAACTCGAATTAGGCATCTTATC
>JABXJV010000434.1 GCA_013375355.1 Candidatus Helarchaeota archaeon | reverse complement strand
AATTCCAACGAAAGGAGGAATTCTAATTGATCTTAAACGCATGGATCAAATCATCGAGGGTGACGAATCTAACATGTATGCAATAATAGAACCTGGGGTAACATTTGGACTTCTTAAAAAATTATTAGATGATGAATATCCCCAACTTCGCTATTCTTATCCTATGGCACCACCATTTACTTCAGTAGTTTGCAATGCTCTTTTATCAGGATTAGGAAATCTCAGTTATCGTTATGGTTCGATGTCTGATATGGTTTCGGGGCTTGAAGTTGTTTTACCTACTGGAGAAATTACAAAAATTGGTATGTGTGCCGTTTCACCATATTGGCTTGGTAGACATCCATTACCTGATTTAATGGGATTATTTATTAATTGGCAAGGAACTACAGGTATCGTTACGAAAATGGCAGTTAATTTATGGCCAAAACCCCCAATAATAAAAAATGCAATAATTTTAACTATGGGAGGACCAGAAGATATCTATACAAGCCTAATTTTCAAGCTAGTGCATCTTCAGGTTTGTGATGAATTAGCTGGAGGTTTGTTTCATTATTCAATGAGTCGAGGTATGCTTCCTGTGGATGATATAAAAGGTATGATTACTGCGATTGTTAAAGTGGATGATATGGAAAACCGTTCTTTTTTTCTGACTCAATTAACCGTTAGTGCAAATAGCGATAAAGAATTCAAACAAAAATTTAAATTAATTAATAAATTAGTTAATGAAACAAACAAGAATGAAGGAAGGCAACTATTTTTATTTAAGACTGAAGATCTTGCAGATATTGGTAAGAAAATTGATAATTTTATGGAACTACCTTCTCAAATTCCATCTCTATATGACTTGAGGGAAGGAGGAGGATTAACTTGGGTAGGTTCTTATGTACCTTTAAATAGATGGCTTGAAGGATGCCAACGTGGACTGAAAGTGATGGAAAAGTATGGATGGGTTCCAGGAGTTCTTCATCGTCCTATGAAAACAGGGCACTATAGTGTAATGAGATTTTTCATCCCTTTAAACAAATCCGATCCTGAAGAATTAAAAAAAGCAAGGAAAATGTGTGAAGAAATTGTAGATATTGTATTAGATATCGGTGGATTCCCTTATAAAGTTCCATCTTGGGCCGCAAAAAAAGCATTTGAAAGAGCAGATCCAAATTTTGTTGGATTAATGAAAAAAATAAAGACTCTATTGGATCCAAACGGAATAATGAATCCTGGGAGATTAATATTTTAGAGGCGAGATAATGAGTTTAAAAGATTTAAAAGATTGGCTTTATAGATGTCCAAAATGCAATTCTTGTAAATATGTATATAAGGACTATAGTAAATCTTGCCCATCTGGAGAAAAATTCCGTTGGGAGACTTATTGGGGCTCGGGAAGAGTTTGGATGGCATATGCATTAAAAAATGGAGAGCTTGAATGGAGCGATTCGATAACAAAAGCTATATTCGCATGTCCTACTTGCGGAAGTTGTGCTGAACAATGCGAACAAGAAGTAAAAGACCATCTAATCGATATTTACGAAGCTTTAAGAGCAGAAGCAGTAAAATCCGGTTATGGACCTATGCCTGAACAGAAAATTTATGCAAAATTTGCAGCAGAAAAACATAATCCTTATAATGAACCACATGAAACAAGGTCTAGCTGGATGAAAAACCCAATTACTATGAAAGATAATGCTGAAATATTATATTTTGTAGGCTGCACTTCCTCATATCGAGAAAAAGAAATTGCAAACGCAACTCTTGAAATATTAAAAAAATTAAACCTTGATTTCACTGTTTCAAAAGATGAATGGTGTTGCGGCTCTCCACTATTAAGGACCGGACAAATAGATGATGCGAAAAATTTAATAGAACATAATATTGAGCTTTTTAAAAAAATGGGAATAAAAAGAATAATTACATCATGTGCGGGATGTTTTAGAACTTTAAATAAAGATTATCCAGATTTGAAAGATTTAGGCATTGAAATTCAACATATATCTGACTTTCTACTCGAAAAAATGAAAGATTCATCCTTAAAGGAGATGAATGTAAAAGTTACTTATCATGATCCATGTCATATCGGTCGACATTCGGGCCTATTTGACTCCCCAAGACAGGTAATACAAAGTATCCCAGGAATAGATCTTGTAGAAATGAAAAGAATTCGTGAGAATGCTTGGTGTTGTGGTGCTGGAGGCGGAGTCAAATCTGCATTTAAAGACTGGGCTGTTGAAATAGCAACCGAAAGAATAAAAGAAGCAGAAGAAACTGGTGCAGATATCTTACTATCTTCATGTCCTTTCTGCCGCCGAAATTTAAATGATGCAATTAAAAAATCTGGTTCCAATATTAAAATGATGGATATTGTGGAATTTTTGCAAGATAGAATTTAATTTTTATTTTATATCTATAGTGATTCTACTTGAACCAAATAATGAATAATAATAATAAACAAAAAGAACCAAAGAACGAAACATTTTGGATGCCATCGGGAAGAAATTCGAAAATCACTCTATTATCGCTATTGGTTTTTGGCCTTTTATTAGCTATTTTCAGTACCGGTGTTTTTATAATATATGCAAGGGAACATGTTTTTATGAATAGCTTGAGAGCTCTTTTTCAAATGATTTTCGATACTTTAAAGGCAAGTAAAAAGTTTCAAACTCCAGAAAATCAAGCCCATTTATTTAATATCTGTATTTTTAATTATTATTATACTAATTTTCTTTTACTTTTTAGTCCTCGAAGTATATTTTCTATGATTTTTAGCTTTATACCTAATATTGGAATAATTGATTTGATTGTTGGATACAGCTTAATATTTTTTTCTTCAATGAATTTGATATTTTTGAAGTTTGATTTATCCAAAGTATTTTCTAACCCCATTGATCCTCAAGTTTTGTATGCAACTAATTCTATTATCATTCCAATGACCTTGGTAGGATATTTTCTTGAAGATATGTTTATTCTAGGTTTTTGTGGTTTATGTTGGGCTCTAATTTGTTTCTATGTTATTTATTTAATTCCTATTGGAAATAAAAAGTAATTTCAACGATAATAGTAGTGACTTGAGTGGAAATAAATACTTGGTTAAAATATTTACTAATTAGTTCAATAATTGGTGTCATAGTCGAGACAGGAGCATTTATTATGCACTGGTGGATTTTAAATCCATGGTGGTTCTTTATTCCGTGGGGGATTATTTGGGAGGGATTATGTTTTGGAACTTTAGCCTATTTTATAAAGAAATATCATCATGCTATTCAATATGTTATCTCTGCTTCGGTGGGAGGTTTAGGAGAAGTAATTGTTGCCATTTGGATACCCTTATGGCAATTTCCGAACGAACGGTTTCTATTTCTTAATGGATTACCAGCAATAATTATGGCATTAACTGTTGTTTGGGGCTTTTTTTGTCCACTTTTAAATGTTTTTATGAAACAAATATTTAAAATAGAAGAAAATGATTAATCTCTTTTCTCCCAACGCCCAGTAAATCCTTTATTTAATTCAAATTTAATTAGTCCTGGTGGATAATCACTATTAAAAAAACTATATCTGAAAAAAATGGTTTCTTTATTTTTACACACACTAGATAGACGAACTCCATAACCAAACATGTGTTCTGTGGGATCGAATTTGATATCCCAAGTATCGAAAATAATTTCACCTTTAGGCGTTATAACTGCGAAATTATCTGAGTGAATTACAAAAAAATGATCATGTAACTCAACAACTCCTGAACAATGACCCTTAAGTTTAAAATTAATACGTTTTCCTTCTATATTTTCTAGGTAACCTTTTTGGCTATTAACGAACAGAGTTAAATTATCCGATTTTACTATAGTTTTATAACCGCCTGCATTTCCATAAGCTTCAAATCCAGAAATAGTTTCTGGATGTTTATTCATATCATCTAAATCTTTCAAAGATTCATCTAAAGGTATTGATTCTATAAAAAATTTCTTTTCAAGAATTTTTCTTTTGTTTTCATGAAATTCAGGAACTTTTCCTGCTTTCGATAAATTTACAAGATTTATAACTTCATCGAGGATTTTTTGACCAAAACTTTCAAGGATAAGGTCTTGATATCTACCATTTAAAAATTCTTTGTATGAAACAGCTCCTGCAATATCTGACATTCCAGTTCCATAATGATGACCAACAACAACTTCTTTATAAGTTACATGAATATATTCAGTACGTCGTCCTTCTGTTTTTTCCCAAGATGTTTTCAGCTAATATCTCTCCAATGAAACAATTGCAAATTCCAATAATTAATAGGTTTCAAATAAAAAATAAAAAATAATTTGGCAGAATGCCTCATTCTTATTTGAAATCTAATGTTATTTCGATTGTACTAACGCTAAATGTTCCTCGATCCCTGCTTTGAATATCTTGTGTCCCAATTTCAATTTTTTTAAGGGTAAGTTGGTCTTTCATAAATCTGTTTCTGCAAATTTCTGCGACATCTACAGCTTTTGAAATAGCTCTACCTCTTGCTTTGATAATTATTTCCTTAGCTCCGGATTGAACGGATGTTAAACATGCTAATACATAATTCATAGTGTTTTTTCTACCTATATAGATAGAATTATCTTTCTCATTACTCAATCTATTCTGCCTCCTAATTCTAGATTACACCCATTTTAAAATTATTAATTTTGGCTTTGTGCTGTGTTTTTTGAATTATCTAAGGATTTTTTTGTATATTTCTTGTATATTATTAACTACATATAATATCTTTTGATATTTAGATAAAATTGACTTATTCCCACTTACAAGTTAAGCCAAGTTCCAATTCGTATTTAATTAAACCAGGCTTGTAATAATTTCTATCCCAATTATAACTAAAAAAAATCGTGTTTTTATGTTTATATACATTATTAATAGAAAATTTATAATCAAATAGATGATTATTTGGCTCTAAAGGAAGTTTGGGGTCTAATTTATAATTGTATGTATCAAAAAATATTTCTCCCTCAGGCGAAATCACTGCAAAATTGTTTGAATGAACTATATAAAAAAAATCATGTAATTCGACAATAGCTTGAAAATATCCTTTGAGTTTAAAAGGAAAACGAACACCTTTTATGTTTTCTAAATAATGTCCATCAAGATCAAGACCTAATATCAAATTATCAGATTTTAAAAGAATTTTTCCATCCTCTATATTGGATAAATTTGAATTGCCATTTATTGTGTTCTTATGTTTTTGTATATTCTTCAAAGTATTGTCTTTTGGAATTTGTTCTAAAAAGAATTTTCTTATTAACATTTTTTCCTTTTCTTTTTGAAAAGGATGGTAATTTGGGGCTTCTTTTACAGATGAAACAACTTCATTTAAAATATCTTCCCCAAAATCCATTTTAATGCTTAATTGTAATTTTCCATCTAAAAATTCTTTATGATTACAAATGTTTTCGGTCCAAGATCTTCCTCCCTCAAAAAAAGATCTAATTGTTACTTGGTTAAATGTAACATCTAACTCAAGCCAATCAATGTCTTTATTTATAATTTTTTTCCAATCTGTTTTCATGATTTATCAAATTAAAATTTAGTATGATTCTTAATCGGTAATTGATAAAAACGTTGAAACTAAAAAGTTAATGATTCTATAAGTATATAATTTAAAATTATAAAATTCTTTAGAATTATGGGATATTCATGACTTTAAGTCAAAATTCAATATTACGTGCAATATCTATAGAAAATATAAAAAGAGCAATTCCTTTAGGCATGGGGCAATTAAAAAGACATTTGATAAAAGTCCCCTTTGCAGTTAATTATGATCTTACTTATAAATGTAATTTAAGATGCGAACATTGTTACTTTTTTTCATCAGTAGAAGAAAAAAGACGTGAAAATGCAATACATACAGAATTAACAGATAACCAATGGCTTAAAGTCTTTAAGTATCATAAGTCTCGAGGTATAACTTCCGCTGCCATTACAGGTGGAGAACCAACTTTGAGAATGAATTTACTCTATGATGCTGTAAAGATTTTTCCCCGGGTTCAAATTGCTACCAATGGAATTATAAAAATTCCAAAGTTTCCTAAAAATAAGCAACCGCTCATATGGACTTCGATTGATGGTCTTCCGGAAACACATAATGCTATTCGTGGAGCAGAGATTTATGACCGAATTATTGAAAATATTCGTGACGATAAACGAGTACTAATTTCTACAACTGTGACTACATCAAATTATGATGAAATTGAAGATATAGTCAAAGAATTAATAAAAATAAACGTTTCTGGATTATTTTTTCTCTTCTATACCGGTTACCCAAATGATCCATTATTATTGAAAGGAAAATATCTTCAAAAAGCGGTCCAATCTATTTCTAAAGTTATGAATGAATATGAAGATTTTATAGTAATTTCTAAAAAAATGATTCAATGTTATATTACAAAGGCTCACGTGCCTGGATGCCTCTTTAAAAATGGTGGCATCCAATCTTTCTACCCAAATGGAGAAAGAAAATTCTGTGTAATGGGAAATAGTCCATTACTATGTGCTAATTGTGGTTGTATAGTTCCAGTTGCCTCTTACTGTATAAGTAAATTTGACCCTGAAACAATTGAGAAATTAAAAAAATTCCCTCTTTAAGGATGATCGTGAGAATGTGGAACTGGATGCCCGCCAGCTATGACAAACGAAACTTTTTCATTTGTTAAATTCTCAATATTTAAATTTAATCCCTCTCGTAAGAAAAACGCATCGCCTTTTTTCAGAATAACCTTAATTCCATTTATATGTAATTTAATTTCCCCATTTAATGGCATAATAATTTCTTCGTGGTTTTTACCTGAAGTATAATCTCTATTTTCTTTAGGATCTAAATAGGCATATCCTAAATAAACGTCTTTAATATCATCATTTAATAAGGCTCCATAATAAAATTCCTTTTTTGGAGATTTCATACATTCTTTAATTAAATTAATCTTCAAAATTTCCACCTCTATAATTATAATTTAACTTTATCATCTTCTACGTCATATTCCAAAAAGATTTCATATGTTTCACATTTTGGGCACATTATATCGTCCAAAGGTGTTCCATCTTTAATTTTAAAATGAAAATCGCATTGCTTACAATAAAATGCGATTGAATCTTTTTCTTCATTGGAATCATTCATTCAAAATTCCTCTTAGGATTGATATTACTAAATTTGTTTATATCATTTTTTAAAAAAATAAAATTAAAAATGAAGCTATCATAAATAATTCTAACTATAGTAATTATTTTCAAACTAAGAAGGATGGATAAAATGCTAAAAAATATTACAATATTCGGTGAAAAACTTACTT
>JABXJV010000433.1 GCA_013375355.1 Candidatus Helarchaeota archaeon | reverse complement strand
CTGCTAAGACAAACTCCTCTATTTCAGGATTAAGATATGTTAACTGCCTTGAAGAACTACCATCTAAATCAGAAATGAAGATATCAGGAAGTTCATCCGACTTTTCCTGAATGTATATCAAACTTTCCCCATCGTATGATAATTTAAACGGAGTAATATTTAAATCCCCTTTTATTATTGGCTCAGCCTCTCCCGTTTTGACATCGATTTTATAAATTCCAGTATAAAAACCCTCAGCCACGTTACAGAGAATATTCTTACCATCTTTTGACCACTCGGTGTTACTCACACTTTTATCAAAATCCAATGTAATATTTTTTACTTTCCCACCCGATGAAGGAACAATAAAAAGGTCTGTTTGTGAATATGTTATTTCTGGATATTCTCCTGCAAGAAAGGCTACTGTTTTACCATCTGGAGACCACTTCGGTGAATATTCACTCCCTTCTCTTTTTGTAAGTTGAACTGCCTTACCATCTTTTAATGATAATACCCATAAATCAAATTTGCCTCTGTCATCTGGCTTTCCAGTATAGTTTGTTGTATACAAAATTTTCTTTCCATCCGGTGAAACCTCTATGTCGGACAAACCATAATCACCTTTAAATACTCTTACCCCCTTTTTTGTTGTGATATTAATTGACCAGATTTCCTTTCTGTAATTTTCTTTATCCACAACATAAGCATCATTTTTAATTTTTTTATTTTTTTCCTTTCTTGATTTAACTCCTTTAGGAAGAGTCTCTTTAGTAGTGTAAAAAATATTTTCACCATCTGGAGACCATTTATATCTTATAACACCCTCTTCGGCTGATGTTAGTTTTCTTGCCTCTCCACCAGAAACAGGAATCATCCAAATTTGATTTTTTTCACCTTTTTCATTTTTTCCGTTTCTCTTTGCAATAAAAGAAATATATCTTCCGTCTGGTGAGAATTCAGGAGAAAACTCGTTTTTTGAACCGTATGTGAATTGTCTTACCATTCCGGTTTTAACATTGATTGTCCAGATATTGCGCTCGTATATGCTTTTTTCAAAGTCAGGTTTTGTCACGACAAATGCTATCTTATTTCCAATGGGTGAAACAGCAATACTGCTTGGAATTTTCCACATTAGTGCATCTTTTATAGTAAGTTTCTTTTTTCCTCCTTCCGCTGAATATAAAATCTGAAAAAAGAAAATTAGTATTACCACAAAAATTTGTATTTTTTTCATAATCCTCACTTGAAATTTATATTTAAAATCAAATAATACTGAATATTCCTTATCAAGTGCTAAAAAATGAGCAGATAGAAGGACATACCTAACAGGTAAGATGGATAGCAAGCACTGCTTTGCTTTTATCCTTCAAATTGTTAAAATAATCAACCGCTTTCCCAGTAGGAAATTCAGCCAATATAATCTCATTATTTTTACAATAGTTTCTTAAAGAATCATCAATTTTCATAACTCCATAACATCCTGTTCCAACAACTAAAATTTCAGGTTTAACCCTTAACTTATCTTCAATATCAGACAACTGAAGGAGATGTCCTTCTTCTCTCCACCAATTTGGAAATACCTTTCCCCGGCATATTGTCAGGTCAGAGCCATAATTTTTGTTATTTACTGTTATCTGCCCAAATTTATAGTTTGATATCATTATAAAAAATATTTATTCTTGGATAATTGAAATTTAATTATTTTTATAACTCCCTTGAAAAAAAGTTGCTCAAAAACTTTTAAATACAATTAAGTAAATAATATTTTTACAAGTTTAGCAGTTCTTACACCAAGTTTTGTGCACATTGAAGCGCTTCTCTTGTCAGGAGCATTAATAGAAACAGGTCCGTAATGGTCTCCTTTTGGGTCCCCCTGAACTATCATTCCATGAATAAGCATTGCTTTGAGGATATCAAGAACAGTAGTTTCGTTTCCTCCTCCCACATTAGCAGAAGATGAAAATGCAGCGCCAACCTTCCCATCAAGGCTTCCATGGTGACTGACACTGTCATCGATTAGTTTCTTCAATTCTGCCGCCATTGTTCCATAATAAGTTGGTGAGCCCATTATTATACCATCTGAAGACAATAAATCATTTATAGTTGTATCTTTTACCTTTTTTAATTCTGCATCAACTCCTTCCGACAAAACTCCATCTTTTATAAGTTTCGCCATCTTCTCAGTATTTCCTGTTCTTGAGTAATAAACTATCAAAATTTTAGCCATTTTCGCTCTCCCTCCAATTATATTTATTTACTAAATAAAATATAAAATATTTTTTGTTTTATTAAAAGAAAAATTGATTGGAATTAAATATTAAAGATAAGAGAAGTTATTTTGGTTCTTGCGAGGAATTTTTTAATCTCTCTATGAATTTTTCCGAAACCTTAAACCCCAATTCTCTTGCTTTATAAACATTCGACCAGGCAAGATTATACTGTTTAGTAATATAATAAACTTGAGCAAGTTTAAAATAAACTCTTGCATAAGTAGAATCAATTCCTATAACTTCATTATAATACTCAATTGCCTTATCAAATTCCCTTTTCTTGAGATAAGTACTTCCGAGATGATAAACAGAAGGAATATAGAGAGGATTGATTTCAACTGCCTTTTTTAACATAATAATTGATTTATCAATCATATTTTTTCTTCTATATATAATCCCCATATTGGTAAAAGCTTCGAAATCAAACGGATTAAGTACAATTGATTGATTAAACTCTAAAAGGGCTTCACTATACATTACTTTTCTTAAATATGCAATTCCTAATCCTGTATGGGGGTCTGAAAAATTCGGATCAAGTTCAGTCGATTTTTTAAATTCTTCTATCGCTTCATCGAGCATATTATTTTCAAGGTAATATTCTCCTTGTGTATAATGTTCCTCTGAGGTCTGAGCGTGTGTAATATTCATTTCAACTGCCAAAAAAATTAATAAAATGATAATCTTAGTCATTAATCCTCTGGATATAATATAAAAAATTAAAGTCTTCTAAAATAAAAAACTCACATTTTATAATCATCCTATAAATGTGAGTAAAGAAGAATATTTCTTGACCCTCTATATTTAAATTTTACATAATATTATTACTATTTACAAATTTAACTTTTTAAACATAGTTTGTCAAGGGAAAAAGATAAAGTATTTGATAATTCATATATTTTTTTTAGAAATTTTTTAGTCTATTTAAAGTGTATAAACTTTGGAAAATTTTTATTTTTCATCGTAAGTTCAACTTTAACTCCGCTACATTGTCTCTTTTGAAAAAAAATATACTTTCTTTACAAAGAAAGCAAGCTCCGCAACAGTACGCCCAAGCGGATCCGCCTCAGGCGGAAAAGAAACTTTATACATATCGCTAATAATTGAGATTCTTAGATCCCTATTAATAATAAAAACCATGTTATTCGATTATACTTCAAATTTAAACCCACCTATTTCTATCACTAAACCAAGATTAATTTATTATTTACTTTTATTTCACTCTCAATTTATAAAAACAAAAAAGCCCGAATGAGATATTCGGGCTTTTAACAACAAAAAAATTAAATAATTGTATTAGGATTAAAAACTATTGATTTTCATCACATTTTTTCAGTAAATCTTCCCAATTTTTATCGACTTCAGCTTGCATTTCTTCGATAATATGTTTATTTTCTTCCCGGAAAAGGTGTCTAAATCTTCCCTGAAGTTTCAAGTATTCCTCAACTGGTTTTTTCTCTTTTGGTTTATAGTTAAGTTTCCAGTTTCCATTTTCTATTTCAAAAAGCGGCCAAATACAAGTATCAACAGCCAGCCTGCAAATTTCAATACCTTCTTCCATCAGAAAGCGCCAACCCCTATAGCATGGAGATAGGATGTTTAAAAATGAGGGTCCATCTGCTGCAAGTGCAGTTTTGACCTTTCGCGCTAAGTCTTTCCAGTTGTGGGGGGATGTCTGTGCAGAGTAAGGAATCTTATGTGCAGTTACTATAGTAGTCAGGTCCTTTTTAGATTCCTTCTTTCCGGGTATTACAGAACCTACTGGACTGGTAGAGGTTGCAGCACCAAGGGGCGTTGCACCAGAGCGCTGAATTCCGGTATTCATATATGCTTCATTATCATAACAAACATATAAAAATTTATGTCCTCTTTCCAGAGCCCCAGATAAAGCTTGCAGACCAATATCGTAAGTCCCTCCATCTCCCCCAATCGCTATAAAGTTTATTTCATCTTTTATTTTGCCCTTTTTCTTCAACGCCCGATATGCTACTTCAACCCCCGAAATAGTTGCAGCTGAATTTTCAAATGCACTGTGAATAAAAGGAACCTTCCATGCTGTGTATGGAAATATTGTAGTAACAACTTCCATACACCCCGTTGCACATGTAACTACCACTGGATTGTCAGCAGCTAATAATACCTGTCTGAGAACATTTGCGGGAATACATCCTGTGCAGGCACGATGACCTCCAGACAAAAGCTCCTCTTTCTTGCACATATCTTTTAATAATAATTTCATTTTGCTCCTCCAGATTTCAAAAATTTTCTTTTAATATCAAAAAATATAAATCCCTTATTGAAATCCTAATTAATTTTATTCTCTAACACCCAAATAATTTACATATTCTTTTACTTTTCCACCTTCAGATATCTTTTTCATATCATAATAAACAGATTTTATTTCTTCAATGCTTATATCCCTGCCACCAAGTCCATAAATATAATTAATGATTTCTGGCGGGTCGCCAATACCGTATAACGCAGCTTTAATCTCATTAAATACTGGACCACCATATGCTCCGAACGAAATGCACCTGTCTAATACTGAAATAACTTTTAAATTTGACAACACTTCTTTTAACTCTTTATACGGAAAGGGACGGAAAACTCGCAACTTTATCATTCCCGCCTTTATTCCTTCTTCTCTTAAAATATCAACAGCCTCTTTTGTTGTTCCTGCTGTTGAACCCAAGACAATCGCTACTATCTCTGCATCTTCCATCATATATTCTTCAAACAAACCATATTCTCTACCTGTTAATTTTCCGTATTCTTTTCCGACTTCAACAATCACATCATAAGAGTTATTAATAATTTCTGCCTGCTGTCTTTTATGTTCAAAATAGTAATCTTGTAAGTCGAGTGGTCCCACAGTAATCGGATTTTTAATATCGAGAAGTGAATGTTTTGGATTATATTCACCAATCCAGTCTCTTACATCTTTATCATCTAACATATTCAAAGTTTCTGTTGTATGACTCAAAATAAATCCATCCAAAGTTATCATAACTGGTAGAAGAAGGTTGGGATTTTCGGCTATTCTGACTGCCTGGATTGTATTGTCATATGCTTCTTGTGTATTTTCGGAGTAAATCTGAATCCATCCGGTATCTCTTCCCCCCATAGTATCAGAATGGTCACAGTGGATATTTATATTAGCACTCAAGGCTCGATTTACAACAGCCATAACAATGGGAAGTCTGCAAGACGCCGCAACATATAAAACCTCCCACATAAGAGCGAATCCACAGGCTGACGTAGCTGTCATAGCTCTTGCTCCAGAAGCAGATGCACCTATAACCGCACTCATTGCACTGTGTTCTGATTCAACAAGCACAAATTCTGTATCCACCTCTCCATTAGCAACAAAATCCGCAAACTTATGCATAAGTTCGGTCTGGGGAGTAATCGGAAAAGCAGCAACGACATCCGGATTAATCTGCTTCATCGCTGTTCCCACTGCATCATTCCCATTTAATGCTACAATATTGCCCATTAATATTTCCTCCTATATTCTTAAGGTTTAACCCATTTATTCTATAATATTGAAAATTAATTTTAATGCTATTATATGTTCACTTCCTGCTCCATAGTTATTGATTTAACCTTTGTAGGACATTCTTTTGAGCAAATTCCGCAACCTTTACAGTAAAAATAATTAATCCCTTTGACTTTGCTATCTTCAACAATTATTGCTGCATCTGGACAATATATCCAGCAAAATAAACAATGAATGCAAGTTTCCGGGTGAAAAATAGGTTTGAAAGATCTCCAGGTGCCGGTCTCATAAGAATTTGCATTCCCTGCTTCTTCGATTATACCGCCCATTGCCAATTTCTTCCATCCTAATTCTTTACTCATAAAGTATAACCTCCAATTTATTAACTTAAAATTAATTTAAGTTTAAAAAAATTATAAATTAACCGGGTAAATAATCTTTATTAGTTATAAATTTAAACATTTTTTTGAATATTGCAAGTTCCTTTTTTGCATAAGTTCTATCTACTTTTTGATTAAAAAAATGATTAAAATATAAGATAAAGTAATTTATTATTAATAATATTTAGATTAAAAAAAACAGAATCATAAATACCCACTCTTTTTATTCGCAGATATATATTTTTAGGTCTTTGACCAATAAACCAAAGTATTTAACAAAATGTGATGCAGAATAAAAATAGGAGGGCATGAAAAATATATTTTAATGGACTATCTTCCATTATAGAAAGTTTGTGTAGCTCTTGGATTTTCTCACTGGTCAGAATTCTTAGATTTTTTAGTAATTAATATTCCTTTGTAATCTTATTGTCTTCTTTTACCTTTGAAAACCTTTCTTATAATACGAAGTTGATTTTCTTATCCATAGAATTGGGATAATTAATCATATTGTAGGTAAACTATACAAATATATAAACATTGTACCAGATAAACATACGATATAATTTAAAATCATATATTCTTAATAGTTATTTTGACTTTACGATTTTAAGATAGTGATTTGATTTTATTTTCGATAATATTTTTATATTCGTTGATATTATAATTACTGAAAAAGTGAATCTCGCGTTCATCAGCCTTAAATAAGCCACCAGGCTTTGGGTCTGCAATTTTCTTAAAATGTATACAGATATGAAGATTTGTATCGGGGTCTATAATCTGTTTGGAGGATGTATCGGTAGAAAATCCAGATTTTACTACTAAAAAATTCTTTTTAAAGTGATACATTTTATCTGCTAATTTGTTTTTCTGTTCTTTAATCTCATTATAATGTCCAACACGGGAATCGAGTTTTTCTTTAAATTCTTTAATTTTCTTCATCTCTTTAATTAACATGGGGCTTTTAGGATTTATTTTCGCTAATTGTTTCAATTTTACCATTCTTTTAGCAATTTGATATGACTCATCTTTCATTTCATTAATCTCGCTTTCCACAATATTAAGCTCTTTAGACAATTCATCAAACTCATTTTTAACATCGTAGTCAATACCGATATAAACATTATTCGAACCATTAATATGGTCAACTATAATCCCCTCTTTTGCCAAAACGGTGCTTCCCTGGATAATGTTCGCCTGAGCTATATCAGCAGTTATAACAGCACCATTGCTGATTTCCCGCACAACTCTTATGTAGTTTGCATGCACCTTCCTTGGACCGTTAATATATCCGACTGTTATAACATTTGCTTTTATAACTGAGTCAGACGTTCCAACAATCCCTCTGGTAATTTTCAAATTTTTTACATCTATTTTCGCATCCTCAACACACCCTCCTACTTTAAGATTTGGACAGGTAACTTCATACCCGCTCTTGATATCCCCATCAACAATTAATTCTACATCTGAATCTCTGGGAATCTTTATAGAACCCGTCTCGAGACCAACATTAGTTGTTATTTTAAATTCTTTTTCAACCACATATCTATTATCAACAAATTTAACGATCCCATCTATTGATGCAATAATTGAATCATCCTTAACTTCAGTGTTTATTCCACTGAATTGAATAATTGAAATATCTTTTCCTTTTATCCCTGGAATTTCTTTTCCAAGAACAGATTTGCCAGGTTCACCAGCGCTGGGAGGGACCTTTTTTATAATAGTATCATCCTTTCTGGTAAATACAACAAATCCTTCTCTTGGGGCAAAATAATCTATTTTACCATCTTTTAATACAACTGGCTGAATTTTTTCCGAGGGCTTAGGAGCGTTAACCTCTTGAATTCCAGCATCTTTTCCGACTTTCGGTTCAATACATTTTGCAACAACAAATTCTTCATTAAATTTCTGATCAAAACATATAAGTGATAACTGAGATTCATCTATACCTACCGTAACTCCAGCCTTTATCAGTGCAACTTTCAAATCCTCAACAAGGGGTATCTCTTCGTCATCTTTATCCTTTATTACGGTTAATCGTGCCTCTTTCTCATCTTTTGAAACTTCTATGTTTATTTTCATTTTTACTCAAATATTAATTTATAGAATATATTAATTATTTAGCAAATTTTTCGAATTCCTGAATTGCAAATCTGTCTGTCATACCAGCAATAAAGTCGCAAATAATTCTTTCTTTTGGCTCATCATTAATCCTGACTTTATATCTTTCAGGAAGGAGATGGAAATTTTCATTATAGACCACGAAAAGGTTTTTTATTATTTCTTCTGACCTTCTGCCCATTTCCATCACTTTCGGATGACAGTAGAGATTATTCATAAGAAAATTTTTCAACTCATCTTTTTTTTGTTCAATAGGAGCACTGAATTCAACAACAATTTTATTTATACTTCTCAATTTTTCAATAGAATCAATATCATATTTATAAATATTTTTAATAGTATTATCAACAATATCATTTATTAACAATCCAATTAATGTGCTTATAGATTT
>JABXJV010000432.1 GCA_013375355.1 Candidatus Helarchaeota archaeon | reverse complement strand
TTACTAGCTCCTCGCCCTAGCCAGGTACAACCTAATTTAATATCGTGATTTTCGCACCTATTGGCTGTACGACATGGACAATCCATTATAAGTATAGTCCCTGCCTTTTTGATGAAATATTCTGTGACAACAAATGGTAATATTTGATCCTCATACTCACCAAGAGAAATATTAACTGGTATGGGGCTACCTGTTTGCTCCACTCCCTCTGGGAAGGCCTTTTTTAGATACATTTCTTTCAATTTTGGTGAAGTTTTAGCTAACTTCAATACCTCCTTCATTTGATTTGCTCTTGGGGTATTTATTTCGATTGGACTCAAATCCAATTTCTTTTTTCCCTTCACATGATCACTCTTTTAAATTTTTTTTATCTAATTATGCATTATTAATATTTAATCACTTAAGATGGTTGAGGTACTTAAAAATACTATTAAAGTATTTAACAATTTGTTATAATATTCAAGAAAAATAGTTACAGTCTGACTTCATTGTCTAAAAGAAATACAAGTCTGACACCTTTGGAGATTGTGAAGGAACGGATTAAGAAGGAGAAAGAGCCGGAGTTTGATGCTGAAAAGTTGAATAATGCGGTATTAGAGGGGCTGGCAGCGGGGAGATTGCAATATGATACGAAATATTTTACTCAGCTGGTTTAAACAAAAATTGGGGAAATAAAGATGAGGCAGCTTTTAAAATTGGCTTAGTCCATTATTTCAAAATCTAAAATTTGCTTTTTGGAGTAAAAACCCGGTTTTTGCAATAATGAAATTACTTTTATATTAAAATTAATTATCAAGAATCAATTTGATGAAAAAAATAGGTGGAAAAAAATAGACAAATTTTTGAAAAATGAGTTTTTAAAAAAATATTTAGACGACAAAAAAACATATAAAATGAAAAAAAAGATTAATTGGGGAGAATTTCAAGGAAATCGACTGTCATTCGATGAAATTATTAAACATGGAGTGGCATCAATTAAAAATTTCCGTTTTCAAGATATAGAATTTGGTCAATCAAAAGAAACTTACATCAATAATAATTTAATCAAGGGAAATGTAGCATTTGAATTAGGAGCATATAAAAAAGCGTTAGATCATTTTAAATTAGTCCTGGATAAAGACCCAGAAAATAAGGAAGCATGGTTTAAAGTTGGATTAACATATTTCCTATTGCGTCATTTCAAAGGTGCTCTTGAATGTTTTAATAAAATTCTATCTTTTACTCCTGAATTAAACTATGCACTAATTATTAAAGGAATTGTGTTAGAAGAATTGGGAAATAAAAATGAGGCAATAAAATATTATGAAAAAGCCTTACTTTCCGATTTGATTGACGCAGATTTAATAATGGCTTTTGATACAGTTGTCTTCAGTTACTTAAACGAACAAGACAAAGTTCTTGAAATTTTTGATGACTTTATTAAAAAAAATCCAAAAAAGCACTCACTTTTATATAAAAAAGGTTTAATTCTATATAATTTAGAGAGATTTAAAGAGGCGTTAAACTGTTTAAATACACTAATAAAAGAAAAACCTAATTATATAGCAGCATTATTCACACAAGCAAATATTTTACAGGAAATAAATAAATCTGATGAAGCTATAGCTTGTTTTGATAAAATATTAGGGTATGAACCAGAGAACCATAGAGCTTGGTTCTTAAAAGGTAATATATTAAGTAGACTTGAACGAAGAGAACAAGCTTTGGAATGTTATAATAAAGCTATTGAAATAAAAACTGATTATGTAGATGCTTTAAACAATAAAGGGTTAATTCTTCAAGATCTTTTAAAGCTTGAAGAAGCATTAGAAATATTTAATAAAGCGATCGAAATCGATCCTTCATATCATTTAGCTTATTTTAATAAAGCCTGTGTTTTAAAACAATTAAATCAAAATGATGAAGCAATAAGATTTTTTGATAAAGTTATTGAACTGAACGAATATGACATTGATAGCTTTTATAATAAGGCCTGTTTATTAAAAGAACTAGGTAAATTTGAAGAAGCTGTAGAAAATTACAAAAAGGTTCTAGACTTGGACGACGAAGATATTGAAGCTTTGTTGGGAATGGGTGTTGCTTATGTTAATTTGGAAAATTATCCAAAAGCCATAGATTGCATGAATAACGCATTAAAAATTGATCCTGATAATAAAGAAGCCTTGGACCTTTTAAATAAAATAAAAGAATTAGAAGAATTAAGCGATCCAAAATAATTTTTGTAATAATTCTTAATTATAAGTTCTATCTTATAATTTATTATAGATAATTAATGAGTTGGAAATAAAATGGAGTTCGGAAAATTTCTTTCGGAGGCTTTAGAGAAAGGTAATGTAGAAGAGGTATCAAATTTATTTGATCACTTTTTCAGGATGATAATTAACGCATTTGGAATGATGGAAAAACGTGAAATTGAACTAGAAAAAAGAATTACGAGTTTAGAGAGAGGCATTGATACCATTATCGATATATATTCATTTCACCAGTCGATGATTAACACAATTAAAAATAATTTAGATGAAATTAAATCACTTATCAAAAAACCAACTCAATTGCCGCTTCAAAGTAAACCGGTTAAAACCTTTCCTGATAGCTTTCCTACAACTCCCAAAGAACCAATAAAGGCATCCAAACCTTTAAAACCTGTAGCTTTACAAGCGGATATAAAAAAAACGAGTGGACCTATTTCCGAGGAAGAAATTGATGCTTTTAGAAAGTCTATATTAAAACCAACTCCTCCTCCAGAAAAAATAAAAAAGAAACCTACGTCAATAAGGGCGGAATTGATAGATGAAATGAAAGGATTTTTTGAAGCCGTAAAGAAATCTCCGAAGAAAGGAAAAAATCAATAAAATTAGAACATTAGTTCTAAATATTAACCTAAATATTTTAAGACCGATTTTTTTATTAAGTTACAATTTTTAATCAATGTCATTATTTTGATATTTCTTTTTTCTAAAATAGAAAATAGAGCAAATTCTTTATTAATATCAAATATGTTTATATAATGTGCCCCAACATGCCATAAACCCAGCTCTGCATCTTCCACTTCTACATATCCTCCTTTTTTTAGTTGAGAAAAGATTTGACGGGTACTTTTTAATGGTTGAACTAATGACCTGGTTGATATATATTTTAAAATTTCAGGGTTTAATTCCTGCGAATTAACAGAAGAAGCCAGTTCTAGACCATCTGATTTATTGATTATTAAAGATGCAACCGCATTTATCTTTTTATTAAACCTATTTAGTTCTTTTTCTAATTTTATTATTTTAGATTTAAGTTCTTTTGTCATTGTTCCATCTAAGATGGTACAAACAATTTCACGTGCAATTCCTAATGGAATAGCAGTAGCAGATATTTCTTCAATCCCAAGTCCCGAGAGTTCTTTACGAATATTTTTTAAAGTTATTTTTTTAATATCATACTTCGTCGCAATGACAAATTTACGTGCTCCAGATGAATAATTATTAATAAAATTAATTGATTTTTTTAATTCTTTTTTTGATTCATTAAATATTTTTAAATCGGAACTGTCAATTATCCAAATAAATACAGAAACATCGCTAAATATTTTGTGACTCCATTGTTCCGTAAAATATGATAAAATGAAGGATTCCTGACCACCGCAATCGAAAGTAGTCACATCAAGCAATCCTCTATATTTATAACCTGTTGTTTCTACAAACTCCGTTGGTTTGAGGTTTTTAATTTCATCCCACTCTTTTCCCTCGAGAACATGCTTAACTAGAGTTGTCTTCCCAGCACTTCGGAGTCCCATTATTAGAACTTTCATTTAAATCTCCCAAATTGTGATATTATTATTAAATTAATAAAATTTTAAATCCTAAACCTTATTTATATTTTCCAAGCTAATCATTAATGGAAAGATATGCAAGATAATATTGAGAGTTTATTAGTAATAAATTATATACAAATATTTAATGAATGAGTTTTTAATAAAAGTTTAGCAGAAATGAGAATACTTAAAATATAAAAATAGTGATGAAATTAATGAAAGGACTCTTCCTTTGTAAGTTCGATGAAAGGAAAGGCTATGTTCCAAAAGAACCTATATTTATCGATGATAACAACTACAAAAATGATGATAAACTATTAACAGAAATTGCAAGAAATGCTATAGGTTTTGGTTCTCAACTAGAATTTAATTCCTTTTCATTAAGTGGAGTTAATTGTATTTCACAGCGCTTTTCTATTTCCTTAGCCCAAGCACGTGGTGGTAGTGAAACTTACGCATTAGTAATAATATCAGATGATGAAGTAATGTCCTTTAAACCAGCTTTAAATAAAACTGTTGAATATTTAAAAAATTGGGAAGATGTGAAAGATAAATTAGCAAGTTTATACGATGCAATAAAGCATCCAGAACAAGCTCTTTCATTTACTGAAGAAGAGACGAATGAAGTCCAAACTTATTCCCCAAGTGTTTTTTCAGATGACTCATTTCGTGTACGGAAAGAATCTCATTTTACTAGTGGCTATTCTCTTGGGAGAAATCTTATTATGAGCATCGGTTGCTCAATTGTATTAATTACAATTTTATTAATTTTTCTTTATTCAGAACCATTTGCAACTTTTAACTTTTGGAAATATTCGTACACAAATATTCTGATGTTTTTTGGAGGTTTACTTACCTATTCTGCAATTAATAAAAAGAAATTTTTAAATATCATACAAGGATTATTTATTTTTTCTCTCTTTGTTATTCCATTTTACGCAATATTTTATCGTGATATTATATTTGATATTATACATTATTGGATTTATTTAACAAGCTTCATTGCAGCAATTTTTATTTGTGTTGGGCTAGATAATGGGGGGAAAGTTGATAGAGTTAGTGCTTTAATTTTAATCTTCGTTATATTGTTAATTTTATTGTCCATTATGGTCTATTTGAATAGCAATGATCTTCAGTTTTTTTAAAAATTCAAAGTTTAATTAGAAAAAATAGTAAAGAAACGATATATTTTGTATGACATAAATTATAAAAACATGATAATTGAGATATTAGATTACCTAGTGAATATTTTTCTTAAAAGGTGATGAAATTAAAAAGGAATAAATCAAAAATTTTAACTTTTGTCTCTTTATTCACAATTCTAATAATTTCTGCGAGCTCTTTATCCACATTAAACAGTTGCATACGGATTCAAGCTATCGAAAATTCAGCTATCTCGTCAAGCCAAATAATATTGGGATGGGAAAATAATGGCGAGATAATGTGTAACATAAGCGGTACCCAAGACTCCCCCCAAATTTGTAGTGATGGAACCGGGGGCGCAATAATCACATGGAGAGATACGAGAGGAATCACTCAGGATATTTACGCGCAGCGGGTAGATTCGGAAGGGAATATACAATGGGGTAATGGATCGCTTGGTGATAAAAATGGGACGATTATATGCAATGCAAATGATCACCAATCAAGTCCCCAAATTTGCAGCGATGGAGCTGGAGGTGCAATCATTGTTTGGCAAGATCTTAGAGGAGCTACTGATGATATTTATGCACAAAGGGTTAATTCTACAGGAAATGTAAATTGGACATCGAATGGTGTTCTGATATGTAACCCCACTTTTCTGTCATTCGATAACGATCCTCAAATTTGTAGTGACGGTGAGGGGGGCGCAATCATCACGTGGCAGAATTCTTCCATTTTTGCACAGCGAGTTAATTCAAGTGGACATTTACAATGGACTAATGAAGTTTCCATTTGCAGTGCAAGTAATATGCAAGATAGCCCTCAAATTTGTAGCGATGGAGCCGGAGGAGCAATAATTACGTGGGAAGATGACAGAGTAGTTGGTACTGATATTTATGCACAAAGGGTTAATTCAACTGGCGATATCGAATGGACCATCGATGGGGTTGTATTATGTAATGAATCCCTTAATCAAAATGTTCCTCAAATTTGCAGCGATGGTGTTGGAGGAGCAATTATAACGTGGGAAGATCAAAGAACTGGTACTGACGATATTTACTCCCAACGAATAAGCTCGTCTGGAGTCGTGAATTGGACAGTTAATGGAACAGCGATCTCCACGGAAAGCAGCAATGCTCAAAGGTATCCTCAAATCTGTGGCGATGGTATGGAAGGCGCAATTATTACTTGGGTAGATTATAGAACTGATGGTTTTGGGGACATTTACGCACAGCGTGTTAGTTTCAACGGAATTACGCAATGGATTAATAATGGTACGGTTATATGCAATGCGCTTTGGATTCAAAACAGACCCAAAATTTGTATTGATGGGGCTGGGGGCGCAGTAATCACGTGGTATGATGATAGAATTGGACAAGATATTTACGCGCAGTGGATCAATTCAAGTGGAAATGTAACGGGGACGCCTAATGGCATGGTCATATGTAACGCTACAAGTTCCCAAGACTTCCCTGAAATCTCTAGTGACGGAGCTGGAGGAGCAATTATCACATGGCAAGATGATAGAGGAGTTGATGAGGATATTTATGCCCAAAAAATTTCCACTCCCGAAGAAACTCCCGAAGAAGAAGAACCAGGTTTAAACCCAATCCTACTGCTTGGAATGGCTATCCAGCCTTCAAATCCTCTTGCTTTATTCTCA
>JABXJV010000431.1 GCA_013375355.1 Candidatus Helarchaeota archaeon | reverse complement strand
ATGTGCCAAGACAATTAGGCGTTGGGATGCTTTAGGTAAAATTGAATGTCGGCGTACTTTGGGAGGACATAGGAGGAGGTGGTTAATAAGAATCCTGATTGTTCGATGCAAGAGGAATTAGTTCAAGACTTAATCGCCATAATTACTTCTTTTTCTGGAAGGGTGTACGGAATGAGAAGTCATAAAAATAAGAAAAAGAATAAATAGATTTCACAATATAAAACGAAATTTGCACAAAATAGCCTCTTTATATATAGATACATAAATATCTTGCGCATTTCATAATAATTATTAGTAAAAATTTTTAAATTGATATTCATGGCAAGGACCTAGTTTATCTACTATCTTTTCTGCAATTTCCAATGCTGATTGAAATGAGTATACTTTAGACTCTCCTTTTGCCCGACTGTAAAAAGGAGCTCTCGTTCTTTTAGAACTCCAAGCTCGTCTTCTTTCACTCCGTAGATTATTCCTGTCTCCACGAAGAATCTCAGAGATATTTTCCTTTAAAATCGTTTCATTAATATTTTTTATGAGATTTTTCATGAAGTGAGGCGATTTTACATTATATTCTGAAGATTTTTTCAAGAATCCTATAAATCCTTTGTTTGAAAATGAAAAGCAAGTAAATTTATCAACATTACAAAGATTTATGGCAGATTTTAGCGAAATTGGCTTTCTAACCAACAAATTTCTTTTCCAAATTGTTTTTTTTAATATCAAAATTAGAATTAGAATTGATTTTTACCATAAATCATTCGAAAATTTCAGATATTATTTAAATGTTAACATTGCCTCCATTTCTTTTGGAAAATCAGATTTTTTTGGTGTGTTCAGGAGGTAAATAAAATTTAAATTAAAATATCAAATTAAAATTCTATTAATAATTAATTTTTTAGTTAATTTTTTCTCTTTTTTCTTCTTTCAATTATTTCTTTTGCTATATAATTAAATACATCTTTGACATTTTGCCCAGTTTTTGCTGAAGTTTCAAAAAATTCGAATCCAAGCTCATTTGCTTTTTTTCCACCCTCTTCTAAAGAAATATTTCTTTCACTATTTAGGTCTATTTTATTTCCAACTAATAAAAATAAACCATCATTTTTTGCATAAGGTTTTATTTCCTCTATCCAGCTATCGATTTCTGTAAAACTATCTTGATTTGAAACATCATACATAAGTATAAAAGATTCGGTATTTGGATAATAATTTCTTCGAAGTTGTTTGAAAGTTTTTTGTCCCGAGACATCCCAAGCAGTGAATGAACAATTAATATCAGTATCACAATTATAAGTGTGTTTTTTTATATCCACCCCTAAAGTTGGAATATATTCTGATGCAAATTCACCATCGGAAAATTTATTCAACAAAGAGGTCTTTCCTACTCCAGGATCTCCTACTATTATAATTTTATAGAGTATTTTCCTTTTTGATTTGAGTTCTGGTTTGTTTTCTTCTATTGATGATTCAGAATTCTTAAAAGTACTCAAATTCTCAAAATCATACTCCGTTTCTAATATGTTTGAGAAATTAATAAACCGATTAATCTTTCCATCCCAACCATCAAGGTTACCGAATTCTTTTAAAAATCGATTTCCAATAGAATTCATAATACCTTTCATCATTGCAATTTCATCTGTTCGGTCGCAACCGAGAACAACAAATATAGAACCAAAATTCATATAAACGAATTTTGCATCTTTCAGAACCAGACTATCAATTGCTCCCTTTCCACTCGCTTTAGCGAAACTATCAAGTGCAATGAAAAATCCCGAAAGTAAATCTTCACTTAGTTGCGAACGGAATTTACCGAAATCTTTATAGTATAAATTTTCTCCGCTATTTCTAATAATCCAGATATTATGAATCATGAATCAATCCACTCCAAATGATTTTGTCAAGCATAAAAATATATGAAACTTGGATTATATATAGTCTATTGCTATCACTAAAAGTGTCTTAAAAAAGGTGTTTTTTGAGATATAAAGAAATTATTATCCTCTTAGCATTATTAATTTGGTTTTGGAAGCATATTATTTTCTACTACTTTTTTCCCGATAAAATGAAATAAATTATTTACATTTTTTCCAGTTTTTGCAGAAGTTTGAAAGAATTCAAATCCAAATTCATTTGCCTTTCTTTTTCCTTCCTCTGGAGAAATAACTTTTTCTCCATTTAAATCTATTTTATTCCCAACTAATAAGAAAATACTATCCTTTCTAGCATAAGGTTTTATTTCATCTACCCAACTTTCAATTTCTTCAAAACTATTCAAATTAGAAACATCATACACAATTAAGAAAGATTCCGTATTTGGATAGTAAATTTTTCGAAGTTTTCTAAAAGTTTTTTGCCCTGAGACATCCCAAGCAGTAAATGAGGCATTTATATCTGAATTAAGGTCATAGGAGTGTTTTTTTACATCTACACCTAAAGTTGGTATATATTGAGAGTCAAATTCAGAGTTAGAAAATTTTTTTAATAAAGAGGTCTTTCCAACTCCAGGATTTCCTATTATTACCATTTTATAGGCAATTTTATTTTTTGGTTTAAGTTCTATTTTATTTTCAACATTTAACAATTGAGAGTTACGTACAATGCCCGACTTTTCGAATTTAAACTCATTATCTAAAATATATGAAAAATCTCTAAATTTAGATAGATCACCATCCCAATTTTCAAGATTTCCGTATTTTTTTAAGAATAATTTTCCAATATCTGCCATTATATCTCTTAGTCCATAAATTTCTTCAAATGGATCACAACCGAGAACAATAAATATAGACTCTAGACTCATATAGATGAATTTTGCGTCTTTCAAAATTAGACTATCTATTTTTCCCTTTCCGCTCTCATTGGCAAAATTATCGATGGCAACAAAGAATCCGGAAAGTAAATCCTTATCAATATTTGAAGTTGTGTCGTTAAAATTTTTATAAAATAAGTTTTGTCCGCTATTTTTAATAATCCAAATACTATTTATCATAAATCCGGGACTTCCTATTTATTTTAGTTTAAATTATAAATTTCCGATCTATTAGAATATAACAATATAACGATATACTAATATATTATTCTAAACACCTACTTATATTTTTCTGTTATATACAAGAAGATGTTAAAAAATCAAGATTTTTAATTTACAAAATATAAAAAGACTGTAAAAAATTAGATTTTCTTAATTTAATATATCCGTTAATAAGATTTTATATAACAGATTAGCAAAAATTATATATATTTTTTAATCTAAACTTTTTCTATAGATAGTGCTTTGGTTGGACAGATATCAACACACCAATTACATCCAGTACATGTGGTTTCGTAAATTATCCATAACTCATAGCCATCTGCTTCATCAGCAGTTTTAAATTTCTTCATTCCTCCCTTCGGGCTCATCATAAAAACACTTTGTGGACAGATTTTTAAGCATTGTTTACATTCTTGAACGCCTAAGCATTTTTGTTCGTCATAATTAATCTTCAAATGAGCCATTTATGTCACCAAATATCAGCCAATCCGGGTATCTGACCCCTTAATCGCAGTGCTATTGCGTTTTGGGGACAAGTTGTTTCACAAAGACCGCAACCAAAGCACCAGAAACCACTAATATAACATTTTTCCATAGCAGGTGAAAATTTTATGGCCCCAAATTGGCATCTGGTCATACATTTCTTACAACCGTTGCATTTGCTTGGATTGATTTCTGACACATATTCTCCTTTTATCAAGATCCCGATATTGTAATCTAATCTACTACGCATTCCAAGGCAAATCGGGTATTCACAATTACATAGACCACCTAAAAAAGGAGTACCAAATGTCCAAATGAACTACCATTCAGCAAGCTGAATGGTTTCGCTAAATGGTATTTATCCCGGCCCAGGAGGTAACTTGCCATTCTTCTGACCGACTGGGACTTTTTCTCACCCAAGTAAATGGTTGAGTTGGGACTGGCTGGTCCACGCAGCCCTTTGCCGTACATCTCAGAGACCTCTTGATGTAAGGCACTGTGTCAAAGTTCGTGAATTGTCGAGAGACTTTACCCCGCTTTGAGCCGTATGTATGGCACCATTTAACATGGCGGAGGCTGATAAATCCACGTTATCCGCTGCCAACAATCTCACTTTCCGTATCATCGGAAAGTTCTTAACTGATGGCACTTTTTTAAACTTTGACAACAAATTCACATATCCAATTATTGTTTTCAAGCCATTATTCATCTTATGCGAGCCGCTATATAAATCGATGAATCCTTTTAGGGCAATGTTCAAGGATGCGTTTCTATCCCTGTGATCAACATGACCACAATGGCTGCATTTAAACAGTCTTTTTCGTTTATGGGATTCTTTTTTGGTCTGGCAGAGCACGCAATTTTGAGAAGTGTAGTGAGGATTTACGGAATAAATGGGATGACCACGAATAAATGCTTTATACGTAATAAAATCTTGCAATTTCTTGAACCCCCAATTATGATACTTCAAGTTATTCTTTTTTCCCCAGTTTATATTATCCAAGATATTTTTAAGGTCCTCGAAAATAACTACAGGGTTTTGAAACTTCGAAATCCACCTAACCGCTAATTTGCTTGCGAGATGAAGGACATGAGTAGTAATTTTTTGCTGTTTTCGACCTATTTTTTTTATCATTGAAGTCTTGTTAACTTTTTGAAGCCTTTTTCTTATCTTGAAAAACTTATATCGTTGATGGACAAGGGGTGAAAAATCTATAATAAAAGACCCTAAAACCTCACCATTTAGGTTCACGGCACTTAAAGCTAAATTGGTAGTATTATTGTCAATACCGATAAAAGTGTAACCCTTAGAATCATTAAAAATTGGTTTTTTTCCTAAATCTACATTCACAAATAAATAATATTTTTTCCCAATTTTTTTCAAATTTGCACTGCCAAATTTTAGGGCTTCTGCAAGTCCAAGCTCAACTAATGTCATATGTCGCTTTGAACCTATAAATTCCAAGACCAACCTCACACCTTTTCTCACGCTAATTCTAACTCGATTACACGCTAAAATCTTATATCCTTCCTTGTAATTGAGACGGGCAGTCATTAAACCTTTCACGGGACTCGGTGGTCTGGCACGAGGGTCTATTTTTCGTCTTGCTAAGTATGATTTTATCGATTCATTAGCTACATCTCGGCTACATTGCCTATTATTTGCCAATATATTCGCCTTTATTTGGTGCTTTTCCAGAAACGTTTTAGAATATCGTCCAGACTTACTCCAGTGTTCCAGATATTGATTGTAGACCGACCCAAACTCCCTCATAAGATCATCTAATTGATCTTTTTGGTTTTTCGAGGTGATCAAAAGCTTGAATTTCAACGCGATTATGATTTTATCTTTTTTATTTTTGTTATTCCATGGCATAACTTATTTATTATTGATTCATATATAAACTCCACTTTTTTTCTAATTTGAGATTGATTTTTTTAAAATTATATCACTATGAACTTGGACACTCGCCGCTTTTTCTCATTCCATAACCTCATATCTATTATTAGATAGACCAAGAGACGAATTTGAGATCAAGATTTTTGATTTATTTATAAATGAAATTCATCAATTTGTTCACTTTTGGGAAAGTGGTCTAAGAAAAATTTAAATATCAAACCTCATACTCGGCATTTTTAAAATTTTTTTCAAAAATTTAGTCGAAATGTTGGAGTTGAAAAAAATGCCCACAATGGCGTCATACATTAATAGATTTAAATTACATCTGGAAAGGAATGATATTGAGGAAGATAAATTACATAATCATCAGAAAAAAGCGCACAAGTTACTATTGGAAGGTTTTAATTTTTCAGCCTTTGTTCCCACGGGTTTTGGAAAGACAGAAGATGGTCTGGCAGCTCTTGGATATGCCCTATATTGTAATCTAGTGGCGGTTTATCTCGTTCCCCGGGTGATGCTGCTTCACCAAAAAGCCAGATTGTTAAAAACGTTCTTTAAGGGAATTGCAAGGGTCATAATTATCCAAGGGGATCTAAAACCCCACCCCAGGGAGCTGAGAAACCCTTGGGGAAAACTCATAATCGTGGCGACATTTGAAAGCTTCAGAGCTTTCTTATTTTCAATCCAGAAAAGGAAATATTTTAACAGAAAAACGAATATCTTCGGTTCTGTAGTTATTGATGAAGTGCACATGCTCGGAGACAGAACCCATGGACCAGCACTTGAAACGATGCTGTATAAGTTGCACAAGGAACATGATTCTCAGTTTTGTTTTTTGAGCGGGAGTTTTGAAAAGACCTCTGCTGATTGGTGGTGTAAAAGGTTCAACTGTAAATTAGAATATATGTCTCACGAACGGGATTTTTATTGCTGGAATATTTACGCCGAGTATCCTACTTTTAAATGGAAAGATAATAAGATCAAAGAAATATGCAATGAATTTTTAGATTTTCATATAGCTCGTGATATTCAGGATTCAGCAGAAATACGCCCCGGAAAGATGGTAATTTTTGCTAGAAGTCGAAAAAAATCGGAAATTTATTGTAATAACGTTAAAAACTCCTTAAAATCGCGCAGACCGAAGTATAAGGAACACTTTAAATGCAGTTTTATACATGCGGGCATGAGCTTGGAAGAAAGAAAACAAGTTTTCGATGATTTTAATAGCGATGAAGGTTTAGATTCCTTTTTTGTACAACAGTGATTGAAGTAGGTATCGATGTAAAAAATATTGAGGTGGTCTTGATTGAAGACGCACATATTTATTCAGCCATTAAAAGAACCCAGATGATTGGGAGGATGAGGTTGAATCATGGAGTAGTCATAAATATAATTCCCTTATCTGAAAAACGTAGTTTTAAACGATCTATTATTTATGAGAAAACATATGCAGCGAAACAGATCTTACCCAGTATAAATTTTGCACTGTTCGGTCTGTATTATTGGTTTTTTGGGAGAAAGATAATATTTAAAAGTATAGAGTATTCTTCGGAGGAAAGTGAGAAAAATAGAACGATATTTCATTATACTGAT
>JABXJV010000430.1 GCA_013375355.1 Candidatus Helarchaeota archaeon | reverse complement strand
TCTCTTTTAGTTTTCACAAGTATATGTCTTATCCTCAATTTCCCTGCTTTTATAGCCTTTTCAATATCTTCTTTCTCTTTCAAAACCAAATCAACCCAATCTTTTGCGGGTTGAAAGGCAGGGTCAATCTCAATTTCTATTTTAAATTCCTTTAAAGCGGATTCAACATCCCCTCTATCATAATAAATTCTTCCCAACAAATAATGTGCGTTTCTGGCATTAGGGTTTAAATTTATAGCCCTTTTCAAAATCTTTTCTGCCTCATCTAACCTCTTTTGGTCGTAATATATACCGCCGATACCAGCATAAGGCTCAGCAGATTTCGGATTTATCTTTATAGCCCTATCAAATTCATTAATTGCATCATCATAGCTGCCCTTAAGCCCATATAACATACCAAGTTCAACAACCGCTTCAAAAAAGTTTGGTTCGTATTTTACCGCTAATTTTAAATTTAGTATTGCATTATCAATATCACCTCTCTGAGCGTAAGCTTTCCCAAGTTTATAATATGATAAAGGATATTTAGAATCTATATTTAATGTATAATTATATATTTCTATCGCATTTTCATCCTCCCCTAAACTTAAGTAAATATCACCTAAACCTAAATATGCATCTATAAAATTTGGTTGAAGATTAATAATATATTGATAATGCGCAGCAGCAGAATCAGGACTGCCCGCTGTAAGATAGACCCCAGCCAATTTATATCTTGGCTCTATTAATGAAGGATTCATAGTTAGAATCTTCTTTAGTTCAATTACAGCCTGTGAATACTTTCTATCATACAAATAACTATCCGCAAGACCATTTATTGCAAAAATATAATCAGGCTTTATATCGAGAGCCTTTTTAAAATATGAAACTGAAGATATGACGTCTCCCTTCCTTAAATATACTATTCCCAAATCAGCATAAGCAGAGTAATATTCACTATCTAATTCAATCACCTTTTTGAAATTTTTTTCCGCTTCTTCGAAATTTTCATCCCCCATAAGTGCAAATCCAAGATTATAATAGGCATTAACAAAATCCGATTTTATTTTTATTGCTTTATTAAAATTATCAATAGCCTCCTTTCTTTCTCCACGCTGTGAATATATAAAACCAAGGCTGTTATAACCATCCGCAAATTTTGAATCAACTTCTATCCCCTTTTTGTATATCTTTTCTGATTCATCCAGAATACCCTCATTCAAATAAGCACTTCCGAGCAATTTAAACGCATATAAAAATTTATCCAAAAATTCCTTATCCGTATTTACAGCATTCTTTATTTGCAAAACCGGTATATCCAGCAGTTCATTGTCAAATCCCGAAAACTCTTGTATAAAACTAATCCGCGCTTCCAATAAACTCAATTTCGACAACTTGTCAAGTTCATCAAGTGCATCGGAATATTTTTTCATCTCTAAATATACAGCAATAAGATTATATCTTGGATTAATAATATTAGGATTAACATAGGTTGCTTTTTTAAACTGACGAGCCGCATCTTCGAATTTTCCAATTCTAAAATAAGAACGTCCCAGATTATTATATCCACTTATATAATCCGGTTTAAATTTTACAGCTTCCTTTAAAAATTTTATAGCATCATTAAAATCACCTTTTTTAAAGTAATCATATCCTAAATTCCCATAATAAGAATAAGCCTCAGGATTAATTCTAATAGCAGACTTATGATTGGATATTGCCTTATCAACATCACCTTTTCCTAAATAAGCCATCCCCAGATAGTTAAATGCCTCCGCTAAGTTTGAATTATATTTTACTGCACTCTCGAGTTCGGTTATCGCCTCATCCAGTTTCCCCTGAGAGTAATACAAAATCCCAAGATTATTATGCGCCTCTGCAAAATCGGGTTTGATTGATATTGCCTTCTCATAAGACTCCACTGACTTTTCAATCATATTTTTATTCAGATATGCGACTCCAAGATTGAAATATGCTTCATAATTTTTTGGCTCCTTTATTACGAGCCTCTCCAACTGCACTATCAGACTATCAACAGGTATCTGAGCATTCACCTTTGTTGCCGAGATAATAAAAAATCCTGCGAATATAAACACTACAATTAATAATCTAATCTCTTTTCTTTTCATATCTATGCATCCCTCTATCTTTTAAATCAGTATTAATTATTAAAATTGTTAAAAAACTCACCTTCTATTTAAAATTAATATATTTTACTAAATTTGTCAAACCATTTCTAATATTGCAGAATATTTGAATTATAAATAAGGTTCATCAGGAAATATGTATGGGCGGTTCGCGAACCGCCCATATTGGGCTGTAATAACTTATATGTAGATACCCTTGCCCCTAAAGCAGTAAAAGCAATTAATTTATAACAAGAAATATAGGTGAAACAACATAAAAACTATTGATATATAATCATCCGGTTTTTAGGTCAAAAGGAAAAAAAATTAAGTTTTTAAAGTTGCATTTATAATAAATTTTAAATATATTTTTTAATGAATTTTATGTTCTAAATGATAATCCTTCGAGTCAGGT
>JABXJV010000429.1 GCA_013375355.1 Candidatus Helarchaeota archaeon | reverse complement strand
GTTCAGGTGTAGTAGTAACTTGTTCGGGGGTAACGACAGTCGGCTTTGCTGCTTCAACTGCAAGTTCCATTATTCTTTCTGCTAACGTTTCAAATGCTTGGGCAATATTTTCACCAGTTTTTGCTGAAATTTCAAAATATTCGGCACCTCGATCTAAAGCATAACGGCTGCCCTCTTCAGTTGTTACTTGGCGTTCTGACAAATCACTCTTATTTCCAACAATGACATACTTTGCTCCCATTGCATCAGGTTTTACTTCGTTAAACCACTTATCAAGATTTTCAAATGACTGCCTGTTGCTCAGATCAAATAAAAATACTGCTCCTTTTAAACCCTTATAATACATGGGTCGCAAATCTGCAAATCTATCTGATCCGCCAAAATCCCAAATCTGTAATTTTACGGGAAAATTACCTACCGTAACATCTTTTGTCATAAAATCCGATGCTATGGTCATTTTATAATTTACTAAAAATGTGTTTTCTGAATATTTTTTTGCAACTACAGTTTTGCCAACTTTTTCATCGCCAAAAAGAGCTATCTTTAAGATAATATTACTCATCTAAAGTCTCCGTTGCAAAAAGAAATTAAGTAATTTTGTGGAATCAAATTTAAATTTCTTTCGAATAAATTTAATGAACTGTTGTATATATAAACACGGAATTTCCAAAGTAAATTCAATATAATACGGAGGTGTTACTTTATTGCGAGCCGCAATTTTTGAAGATGTAAGAAAGATAATTTATAGGGAAGATTACCCAAAACCAACTGTTAGTCCCGATTATACAATAGTAAAAGTAAGTTATTGTGGAATTTGTGGTAGTGATGTTTCTAATTATAAATATTCCCATTATCAGACTCCTATTATAATGGGGCATGAATTTTCCGCTGAAATTACAGAAATTGGAGAAAATGTATCAAGATTAGGATTCAAAATAGGCGATAAGGTAACAGGAATAAACCCAGTGATTGATATAGATAAAGATGTTCCTAGACATATAGGAATTATTAAGGATGGTGCATTTGCCGAGTTTGTTAAAATCCATAAAAATTACCTTTACAAAATTCCTGAAAATGTCTCTCTCGAGGAAGCTACTTTAATTGAATCATTTGCGGCAATAATACGTGCACTAAAGTTATCAAAAATAACAAAAAATCAAAAAATAATGATTATTGGAGGGGGAAACATGGGATTAGCTACATTAAATGTTTTAATGGGTGAAAAAGATCCCGAATATGTTATGGTTGTTGAACCTCACGAATTTTTAAGGGAAAAAGCCAAAGAATTAGGCGCGAACATTACTTTACCCCCTAGTAGAGTCAAGATTAATAAATATTTTAGAAAAAATGGTAAACCTACATTTGTATTTGAGTGTGTTGGAAACGAACAGGCCTTGATGATGGCAATTGATAGTATAAAAAAGGGAGGAACCATTGTTTTAGAAGGAGTTCAAAGGGAAAAAATTACCTTTCCCATTTTTTCTATGACTATAAAAGAAATTTGTATGATAGGGACATGGGGACATGATAAAGAGGATATAAAGACTACATTAGACTTATTTGCTAAAAATAAAGTTAAAGCATCTGAATTTATCTCAAAAATTATTCCTTTAAAGGATATTCAAAGCGGTTTTGAAGAATATCTTCAACCTGGAGAAAGGAAATTCATTAAGATTTTGGTTAAAATTTGAATGGAAGGATTTTTTTATGCTAGAAGATGAAGAAAAAATCAAAAAAAGATCAGAACAGATGATAAAACTTTTTAATGATGCTAAAGGTAAGGGAATGAAAAAATAAATAAATATCTTAAAAGTTAATTTGATGTTCTTCAAGTTCTTTTTTGAATTTTACTACTTCATCATCAGTTCCTTTTCTTATTGGGTAGAGAATAACTGTCTTTAAACTCTCTTCCTTTGTTCTTCTTGGATCTGATAAATAAACTTCTTCGTGTACACCATTAAAAACATAGCCAGAATTTACAATATGATTATGAAGTCTTTTTACAGTTGGACCTTCTTCAGAAAATGATCCAATATGTAATATTATACCTACCGTTCCATAATCCCATTTTTCAAAACGTACTTCAACACATGGAGCATTTTCCTCGCGTTTCTTTAAAATTTTTTCTCTAACGTCCTTATGTGTATTAAAAAACTCCTCAGCTGTTTTATCAACCTTCAATCCTAATTCTGACACCCATTCATCTTTAGGGACTAAATGTGCATTAGGCCAACGTCCATATATTTCAAAACCACCAAATCCACCCCTTTGGCTTTTTGGGTAACTCATCTTAATTCCCATCATCGTTCCATATAAAGCAGGTATAACTTTAGGAAGAGTATCTGTCGGTTGTCCCGGTGGAGTTGTAACCACAACCATGTACTGATTTTCCATTTCAGAAATAATAGGTTCAAAGGGGACTAGTTTTTCTTTAACCACTTTGACATTAAACTTTTTTGCTTTTTTTATCTTCTTTATTTTTTTAGAAACTTTTTTAATTTTTTGCTTTTTTGGCTTCTTCTTTATTTTCTTTGATTTTTTAACTTTTTTTGGCATTTTTCTCATCTATTCAATTTAATAAAAATTATAAAAAATGATTAATTCTATGAAATTTGTTTAAATTTAGAGGTAGGTGCTCCGCATTTTGGACATTTCGCTGGTGGACATTTAGGTTGACTTCCCTCACATATCCAACCACAAACTAAACACCGCCATTTTGCCATTTTAATAATCTCCAAGTTTTTAAAGAATTTATTTTAAAAAGGTTTACTCTTTGTTTTAATACTTAATATAAACATCAAAAAATTTTTGTTTATTAAGCACTATTTGAATTACTAATTATTAGGGGTAGAAAACTATGAGAGTAGTAATTTTAGGTGGTAATATAGCAGGATCTAACGCAGGAGATGTAATAAAGAAAGAAAGTCCTGAGACTGAAGTTGAAATTTATACAGAAGAACAATATTACAGTTATACTAGAATAAAATTGCCAGCATTTATCTGTGGAAGATGTAAAGAACACGAATTAACTACTTGTGACCACGAATGGTATTCCGTTCGAAATATTAAATTTAATAGGAATTTTAGAGCAACAAAGATTTTACCAGAAAAAAAAATTATACACTTTAATAATGGTAAAGAGACGACTTATGACAAATTGTTATTAGCTATTGGAAGTAAGAGTAATATTTTACCTATTCCTGGCATAGATAAAGAAGGAGTATTCACATTAAAAACTTTGGATGATGCAAAACATATAATAGATGATGCAAAGGATAACAAATCTGCAATTGTGATAGGTGGGGGTCTCTTGGGGTTGGAAACGGCCAAAGGTCTAGCTGATTTAAATTTAGATGTTAAAGTTTGTGAATATTTCCCACGTTTACTGCCAAGACAATTAGACACCGAAGGTGCTGAAATTTTACAGCAAATTCTCGAAGATTTTAATATTAAAGTCATTTTAAATGCAAATACAAAAGAAATTATTGGAGACAAAGAATTAACTATCAAATTGGCAGATGGACGTAAATCAAATGCGGATATGATAATATTTTCTGTTGGAGTTAAACCAAATATTCAACTTGCGAAGGAAGCAGGTATAAAAGTTGATCGAGGAATAATTGTAAATGAATATATGATGACGAATATCGAGGATATTTATGCTGCGGGGGATTGTGCAGAATTTAATGGAAGAGTCTGGGGCATCGTCCCTGTAGCTTATGAACAATCAAAAATTGCAGCCTTAAACATTATTGGTAAAAAAGTAGAATATGAAGAAATAATACCTTCTAATACTTTAAAAATCGTTGGAATTGATTTAACTTCTATGGGAAAGGTAACCCCAGAATTATTGAAAGATAGTTCAAGTGATGAAATTAGATTTATTGATAGAGAAAAAAGAATTTATAAAAAAATCGTAATTCAAGATAATAAAGTGGTTGGGGCAATACTTTTGGGGGATAGGACTAACCAATTGACTATTAAGAAAATGATTAAATCAAAACTTTCTGTATCTAAGTTTAAGGATGAAATTCTTAAAGATGATTTTAATTTAGAAAAATACCTCGGGAGTTAATCTAATGGATTTTGAATTTACAGAAGAGCAATTAAAATTAAAGGAAAAAGTTAAAAACTTTGTAGATGAAGAAGTTATTCCGAATATTGCGCAATATGATAGAAAAGAAGAATTTCCATGGGAAATAATGCAAAAAGCATTTGATCTGGGCATAATGAATGTTAGAATTCCAAGCGAATATGGCGGAAAAGGGCTTGGTCTTTTAGATGAAGTTATTGTTATCGAAGAAGTTGCAATAGGTTGTGTGGGTTTAGCTACTTCTATGAATGTTAATTCTTTAGGATTTGAACCAATAATACTAGCTGGAAATAAGGAGCAAAAAGAGAAATATTTACGACCTTTAACTGAAAAACTTAAATTCGTAGCATTTGCACTCAGTGAGTACGTTGCAGGTTCGGATGCTGCAGGAATTCAATGTAAAGCAGAAAAAAAAGGTGATAAATACATTATTAATGGATCAAAATTTTGGATAACTAATGCTAGTGTATCTGATTATTTTGTAGTTTTTACAAAAACTGGAGAAGATAGATGGAAAAAAAAGCATTTAACTGCGTTTATTGTTGAAAAAGATTGGACCGGGGTTAAGGTTCCTCCACCAATGAAAAAATTGGGATTAAGGGTCTCACCTACATGTGCAATCAATTTCAAGGATGTCGAGGTACCAATTGAAAATATGTTAGGTAGCGAAGGTGAAGGATTTCAAATAGCAATGGACACTTTTAACGCCTCTCGTCCCGCAATTGGGGCATTTGGAATTGGACTTGCACGTGCAGCCTTAAAATATAGCATAAAATATGCTAATGAAAGAAAAGCATTTACTACTCCAATAAAGAATTTTCAACTTATTCAGAAATTAATTGCAGATATGGTTGTTGGGATTGAGGCTGCGAAACTGCTGACCTATAAAGCGTCTGTAGCCATTGATAATGGCAAACCTGACAGAACATTATCGAGTTGTGCAAAACTACTAGGCAGTAAAGTAGCATCCGATGCAGCTAGAGAAGTTATTCAGATTTGGGGGGGTCGTGGATTTTTGAGTAACAATCCAGTTGAAAAACTATACCGAGATGCGAAAATCCTTGAAATTTACGAAGGTACTTCTCAGATTCAAGAAATTATTATTGGAAACAATGCTTTAAATGGTATTTATAATCCTTAAAAACGGTCATAGAAGGTCTTAAAAAATAAAAAAACATTATTTAAATAATCTGATATTAGAATTCAAATATTGGAGGTAATATAATGGCTAAATGGAGATGCACTGTTTGTGGATGGGAATGCAAAGGTGAATTACCTGACTGTCCCCCAGAAGAGTGCCCAGAATGTGGAGCTCCTCGTGATGCATTTGAGGAAATTTAAAATCTCTTTTTTTTAAATAGTATTAAAAAAGATATGGGTTTTTTAATATAACAAAATAATATTAATGTGGATTTAAATGCCAGAAAAAGAATCTAAAAAAGTAAGAATCGAATTTTTTGAATCTCCTACTTGTCCACATTGCCCAGTTGCTTCAAGAATGCTTAGAAATGCTAAAAAAATTTATAAAGATGATATAGAAATCATAGATATCAACATTACTACGAAAAATGGACAAATGTTAGCCCAATTGAATAATGTAACTGGTACTCCAACTATATTTATGAACGGTGAACTCAAATTTCAAGGAGAACCCCAAAAAGAATCAGATATATTTAATGAAATTGAAAAAAATCTTGATGAAGAGGCAATCAATAGGGCTAAAATAAATAGAAGAAAATATCAACAAAGAATTAACATGATTTATTCGTAAAACAAATAAATTTTATTCTGTTAAGAGTTTGAATGTATCAATTAATTTTGGTTTGATTTTTTCCCGTCTTGAAAATAATTTTAGAACATGATAACAACTTGGACAATAGGTTGTTAATATATCTCCATGAAAATCATTAACTCTAATTCTTGTAATCTGTTCTATCGTATCCACAATATGCATCATACCCATTCCCCCGCCGCAGCACCAATGTTTTTCATTTTCCATAATTTTAAAACCACTATCTTTTAGGACCTTATCAACATGCACCCTTACATCTTTTCTTCCCCGATTTTCTAATTGACATAAATGCTGAATACTTAATGTCTCGTTTCTTTTATTTTTCAAAGGTTCTAAATAATCCGAAATAAAAACAACTTCTGCTTTAATTCCATCATATTGTGTATTAAATACATCATAACAAGCTGGACAGACACAAACAATCTTTTTATAATTACTTGAATTGAATATTTTTACATTTTTTTTCATTAATTCACTTAAAATCTCACTTTCACCACTATCAAAGAGAGGTATTCCACAACATACTTCTCGTTCTAATATCGTGAAATGATGTTTTTTACCTAACATATAATTTATGGCATTCAAAGTAAATTTCGGAACTTTTATTGTACTCAAACATCCCATAAATAGCAAATTTTCGCTTTTTTTAGGCACATTATCAGGAATTGTCAATCTATAATCCGATTGATTAAATGGAGTATCAAATTGTTTAAAAGATTCTATCATAATTTCGGTGTAATTTGATTTAAATCCCGAATTATGTAATTTTCTTTTTAAATAATATCTACTATTCGAGGTGTCACAAGAGTTACAATGAACACAGTTAAAAATTTCAACAAAAAATTTTGGGTTAGGGTTAAATAGAAATTGAAATAGATGTAAAAACCAAGCCAAATCAGGTTCTATAAAATGCGCTTCATCAACCTCTTTGGTTGGACAGATTTCACGTTCTTCAATTTTTTTATATCTTTTAAAATCTATTTCTGGTAAATCTTTTGATTGGGGATCCAAATTTCTTTCACCAATTAATAAATATTAAATTAATATTTAACATATTTTTTAATTAGATATAGTTTAAAATATACACTTAAGGTTAATGTAAAGAATTTGAGAAATATTTTGCGTAATTCGAATAGAATACATAATAAAAAAATAAAAACTTTTATAAAATGGTGTTAATAATGGATATTATAATTTACACAAAAGAAAAATGCCCCAAGTGTGAAGTATTACTTTCATTTCTAGACAAATATAAGGTCTTTTACCTAGAAAAGAAAATTGAGGACGAGTTAGTAATTGGAGAATTATTAACTTATGATTATATTCTTAAGAATTTTTGTGATGACAAACAGTGTCTTGTCACAACTCCTGTGATCAGTCTTGATGGAGAATTTTTACATAAAGAAATTTTCGGTATCGGAGGGCTAAACGAAGAAAAAGCTAAGAAAATATTCAAGATCAAATAAAAACTAATAGCTGATTCAAATATTGTGATATAAGTGAATGTTAGAGTTTTTACGAGAGAAGGATGTCTAAAATGTAAAGAATTTTTAGAATTTCTAAAAAAATATGAAATTTCTTTTATTGAAATAGGAATAGAAGAAAAAATCGCTGTTAGGGAGTTAATGACTAACGAATATATAATTGAAAATTTTTGTGATAAAAACCTTTGTATAGTAAAAACTCCAATCGTTGATATCGATAATAAATGGATACATGAAGAGCTCTTTGATAATAATAATCTAAATGAAGAAAAAGCAAAAAAAATCTTTAATATTCAATGAGCTTGCTTAAATATATTAAAATTATATTTTTAAACTTGAATTCTTCACTAATTTAAATTATGAAACAAGTACTTTATGAAAAACAGTGTAGATAGTTGTTTTAAATATTTTATAATTAAAATCAGATGGAATAATTTTACTTATTTTATTAATTAAATTTGAAGAAATCATTTCATCTGAATATTGGTCTAGTTTTTCTAAACCTGGATCAAATTTATGCAAAAAAATTAAAAATTCAAATGAATCTTCAATTTTTTTAAGAAAATTCACAATATTTTCTAAAAATTGTAGTGTTAAATCGTATTTTTCCCCATCTTGAACGTCAATAACATATATTAATTTGTCAATTCCAATTAAATGCTTATCTAAATCATTTAAATAGTCTTTCCGATATTGTTTTTGGCCACCAAAATCCCAAATACTAAATTGAGTATCTGATTCTTCTTCTTCAAATTTAACTCTATTAATTCCCACAGTGGGTTTTAATGAACAATATGATAATAAATTTGTATTTCTGGTTAAACTTAAAACAATCGAAGTTTTCCCACTATTTTCTAATCCCATTATTAGAATTTTAGCAAGTTTCTGTCCAGAATTTTTTTCTTTCATTCCTAATTTATCTCTTTACTTATTTTTCTTTAAATTTTTTGAGTATTTTAATGTAAAGTGTCTAAAATGTCCAAAGATGTCATCTTATCAATTTTTTCTCTATTTTGGCTTGAAATGTAAGATTTTATTACTGAAATAATATCAAAAATTTTTGGATTTCTAACTTTATAATACTTCTTTGCTCCATCCCTTCTATATTCTACGAGATCTGCACTTATTAAAATCTTTATTTGCTGCGAAACTGTTGATTGACTTTTTTTAATGGCATTTTGGATTTCACTAGCCGTTTTTTCAGTATTTTTTAAAAAATTTAATATTTCTAATCGTGTAGTATCTGCCATTACTTTAAGGAAACTTACAATTTTTTCATCAATTTCCTTCATTTTAAATCTACAACTTATAAGTGCTTAAATTTTTAACAAAATCTAAAAGTAAAAATATTACCTTTTAATAATATTATAATATTTGAATATGAAATTTTATGTTACTTTAATAAAATCTGAATATTTAAATCTAATTGAATTATAAAACAAAATAATAATTCTGACAAAATTAATATTAAAAGATAGAAAATGGAAAAAAATTTAATTATTGGAATTATATACTCCCGATTTAATGAAAAAATTGGACCAGAAGCTTTTTCTTGGCTTCCTACAAACCTTGATATTCAAATTAAAAACTTAGTGAGTTTAAAATCGATAAATATTTTGAGTGGTGAAAAAGGGAGGATACCACAAACGTTAGCTTTTATTCCATTTCCTTCATTAAATCTTAAAAGTATCGTTAAAGTAATGGAAATAAAGGATAAATCTCATCGTGGGGGAGTTTTTGATGCTTCTTTGACAGTTCTATTCGAAGAAGCTAATGACCTGATATTTTATAAATATATTACAAATTTTGAAGAGATTTTTGAAGAATATGCAAATAAAATCATTAATATAGAAGAAAGGAAAGCTGATAAAGAATTAATTAATGAATCATTAAAGATATTTCAAAAAAAATTAACCGATATTCTAACAGATTTATATAATGCTGAAATTGAAGCTAAGGATCAAGTTGCCTTTCGTGAGATTGATAAAAAAGAAGAAGCCAAAGCGCTAAGGTTCAAGGTTATTGTAGTAGGGGATCCCAGTGTAGGAAAAACCTCAATTGTTCTGAGGTTTACAGATAGAGCATTTCGAAGAACTTATATTCCTACAATCGGAGTAAACATAAGTGAAAAAATAATTAATTATAAAGATGCTAAGATTGAATTTGTTATTTGGGATATCGCAGGACAGAGTAAATTCTCAATAATGAGAAAGCATTTTTACACTGGAGCTAATATTCAATTCTTAGTTTTCGATTTAACGTCCCCAAAATCATTCGAAAATATTCTCAATTGGTATAAAGACATCAAGAAGAATTTAAAAAATAATATGCGGGCAATCTTATTGGCAAATAAGAATGACCTAATTGAAAGAAGAAAAATTAATCAAAAGGAAATTAAAAAGCTTGCAAATGAATTAAATCTTGAATACATAGAAACTTCTGCATTAACTGGAGAAAATGTAGATCAAGCTTTTTATAAAATGGGTGAAATATTATATGCAGAGGAAGAGGAAGAAGAAAAAACATCTTGAAAAGATTTTGTTCTAATAATGCCTTTGCATTCTTTTTTATCTTATATGTATCCATAAATTACCACTTTAGAGATTAAGAATAATTTTGCTCTCACACGATTAAAATAAAACATTTTTAAATGAATTTATAATCTATAATTTTAATTATAAATTTACAAAAGGAGTTAAAACTATGGGAAAAACACCGATTTTTGGAATTTTAGCATTGATATTTTCAATTCTTGGCCTTTTCATTGAATGGTGGCTAGGAATAGTAGGTATAGTCCTAGGTTTTATTGGTCTTGCAAGAAACGAAGACAAAACTTTGTGTACTATTGCGATTATCATAGGAATTGCTGCAGTAATATTGCACTTAATAAATATGAGTATAAAACTCTTCAAATAATATTATTCCTTTTTTTTATAGCCCAAAAAAAAAACTCTAAGATTATATCGTATTACTTCGGGGACTCTGCTCCTGGTAAAAATACATCATGAGGATGTGTTTCTTTAATACCAGCTGCACTTACACTAGCAAATTTTCCATTAATCCACATTTCTTTTATAGTACTGGCTCCAATATATCCCATTGCAGCTTTTAAGCCTCCAACAAATTTAATAACAGTTTCATGGACTGTACCGCGATAAGCTACCCAACCTTCAACCCCCTCGTCAATTTCTTTAGAAGGCACGCTATATCTGTCTAATGCAAACCTCTTTTGTCGGGCTGCGTGGGAACCCATTCCATAATATCTTTTATAGAATCGCCCTCCAAACGATTCCAACCTTCCTGGGCTTTCCTTACAACCAGCGAAGATATTTCCTAGCATGACGGCTGAAGCTCCAGCAGTAAGTGCAACAGCTATATCGCCAGGATTTGTAATACCACCATCTGCAATGATAGAAATATCTGTACCTAATTCTTCTTTGGCGTCCGCACTCATTAAAGTAGCAAAGAGTGTGGGTGACCCGGCTCTGGTAACAACGCTGGTACTACAAATGCTTCCACTACCAATCCCTACGCGAAATCCTATAATGCCCTCTAACTTAGTTATACAATCAACTGCAGCTTCGTAAGTACCGATATTTCCAACAATTAAAGGAACTGATACTTCTTTTAGTATTTTTTTTGTAGCATCAAAGCAATTTTTATTGTGAAAATGAGATACGTCTGTTACTAATACATCTGTAAATTCCTCTAGGGCTTTTGCCCTTTCAAAATCGAAGGGGGAAATTGCTGCACCACAAAGTAAACGTCCTTCTTCATCTCTTGAAGCATTCGGGAATTTTCCTTTCAACATTAAATCTTTTGTTGTAATCAATCCAAATAATGAACCATCTTTTTCAATTACAGGGAGTTTTTCAATTCTATGTTTATGTAGAATTATTTTAGCTTCTTCTGGACTGATATCTTTAGAAGCGGTGATTACGTCTTTAGTCATAAGATCTTTTACATCTAAATTTTCATCAGCGAAACGAACATCTCTCCCTGTTAAGATTCCGATGAGTTTATTCTCATTAGTAATAACTGGAAGCCCATGAACGTCTTTTACTCTCATTATTTCGATAGCATCTTTTATTTTTTCATCTTCACGAACAGTAATGACATCTCGTATTATGTTAGCTTCACTTCTCTTGACTTTTTTAACCATCTCAACTTGGTCTTTTATTGAAAGGTTGCGATGAATTATACCTAAGCCTCCTTCTCTAGCAAGAGCTATAGCCATCTCGGTTTCAGTGACTGTATCCATTGGGCTGGATATAAGTGGAACACGTAATTCCAGTTTCTGAGCTAAATTGGTTGAAACATCTGCTTGTTCTGGCTCAATTGAAGTCCAATTTGGTAGCAATATTACATCATTGAAAGTTACTGCTATATTACTTGTCGTTGCATCTGTTAATTTTTTTCTAAATTCTATTTTTGGCATAGTATGTCAGCTTATATTTTATAATATTTGTTTATTAAACAATTACTTAAAATTCGTAAAAAATATTTAATTAAAATATTTTAACTAATTATGAAGTTGATAATATAAAAGATTTGGCGTTTATCTTTATCATAAATTTGTAAAATTAATCTAAAACCCACACTTAAAATTATCAGTTTCGTTAAAATTCTTCCAAATTATTCAGTTTTTCATTAATATACTTTTTAGAGATATAATAATCATTAATAATATAATTAAGATCGGATTAGTTAACTTAATTTGAAAGTATTTTTTTAGATTAATAGAGCATCTGTGAATAAAATGAGAAAAAAACAACAAAATAAAATTGGTTTGATTATTATCTTTATATTTTGTTCATTTCTCATAACTTCAAGGATCTTAATTTCCTATCCAAAGAATACAAGCTTTTTATTTTGGTTTCCTAAATCAAACGGTCATCCTTTTCAAATTCATGCGACATGGAGTCTTGAAAACGCATCAGAATCTATTACTATAACTTGGAGAACTGAAACTTCAACAGATGCCGTTTTAAAATATGATATAACTTCCAGAAATGGAAATTTTTCTCAATATCTTATGGAAAAAGTAGCTGATGTCCAATCTTTTAAAGGTTATATAAATTCTGCTAACATTTCAAATTTGCTTCCCAACACTACTTATTATTTTATTTGTGGATCAGAGGATGGTGGATGGAGTAGCGAATTAAAATTCAAGACTCCATCTTTATTTCCAAAAGAGGTAAATTTTGTTGCTGGAGGAGATTCCAGAACAGGTGTTGAAATTCGAAATGAAATTTCTAATCTTATGGCACAATATAATCCCGAATTTGTTTTACATACAGGAGATATTGTTGATAAAGGTGATATCCAAGGATTATGGGATGTTTGGTTTAATGGTATGCAAAAATACTGGAAAACGAATGAAAATTATACGATACCCATAATACCCAGTTTAGGTAACCATGAAAGAAATGCCGATAATTATTATAAACAATTTGCACTTCCAAATAATGAGCAATGGTATTCAATTGATTATTCATCCCTTATCCATATAATTTCTTTAAATAGTGAAACTAACATTGATGGAGCGCAACTTACATGGCTTCAGAATGATTTAGAAAACCATAAGACCGTACCTTGGAAGTTTGTCATATTTCATCAACCTCCATATAGTTCTGGTTATCATGGCTCTCGTATGGATATCAGAAATTTATGGTCACCTATTTTTGATCAATATAATGTTACAATTGTTTTTAATGGACATGATCACAATTATGAACGTTCTAAACCAATAAGAAATAATTCGGTAGCTAATTCTTATGAAAATGGAACGATGTATGTCGTTTCAGGAGGATGGGGAGCCCCACTTCGTAATGTACTAAGTAATTGGTGGACTAATAAAAGTGAATCTGAATATCATTTTTGTCTAATTAATATATCTACAAATGGGAATAATAGTACTTTAACGATGAACGAAATCAGATTGAACGGAACTATTGGTGATACGGTATCTATTAATAAAATTTGGTAAGAAACTTAGAGATGTATTTTAATATTTGGTATTTTTAAAATTAATATGGGATTAAAATGGAGTACGGTGATGAAGACATCCCTATTCAGCTGAAAAAACTCGTGGAAATGTATCCACTCTTAAAGAAATTAAAATTTTATAATCCATATTTTTTTGATAAGACCTCTGGAGGTAAAAATAAAGAAATTCAAGTATATATTGAAAAGACTCAGGAAAATTTAATTCGAGAACTTTATCAAAATGCAAAAAAGAGTGCTGTTGGGGAGGGTAAGCGAAAAATTCGTCCAGCTACG
>JABXJV010000428.1 GCA_013375355.1 Candidatus Helarchaeota archaeon | reverse complement strand
CATAGCAGCTAAATGTCCTGAAAGTGGACGGACATTAGAATAAGGAACTTTATAAAGCTTCTGAATTTTCTTTTTGGTTAGGTTTTCTACTTCATCTAAATATCGAGTTCCTCTATAACCATTATCAACATTTTCTCCATGAAGTTCTCCAGAGAATGGAAGAGTATATCTTGCTTCCAAATCAGATGCAATAGCAGTCGCTACTGCTGGAGAAAGAAGGTTTTCAGAAGGTATCATGTTTAATGTAGAACTTCTATATTTCTGATGTTCAATTATTAGGCGTGAAATATCTGAATCATTTGAAATCTCTTGAAAAAATTCATTAATATCCAAAATCGTCAATTTCATCATATCCTTAATAAAAAATTCGTTTAAACAAAAAAATATTGCAATTATGTAACTATAGTTATTTTTCCCTCATATTCTATTTTGCCTGTCCAAATAAATGGGATATCTTTTCCTTCAAACAATTCTTTTGTTGGACCATCCAGTGTCACTTTACCCCCAGGCCAACGAGTAATTTTATTGCTGTACTTCCAACGAACAATAAATTCACCCCAAGTTCGAATTTCAGATTTGTTTAAATATAATGTTTGTGTAAATTTTGATTCTAGATTTGCTTTGATGAGATGGAAATCTTCTTCATCAATAACAATTCCATGTGGTCGTGGTGGTGGTTGAGATGTGATTTGTTTTCCATCTTTTATTGAAATAAGTGACAAACTGCTCTGTCCAAAGCGGAAAGCTTCGGATCTGATTAAATAAATTCTAATTTCATCATTTCCGACATTTTTAAAGTGTAAATTAAGAGAAATAGAGTCACCAATTTTATGTGGACCTTCAGGGATATCATACCTTATTTGAAGTCCTTTTACCGCTTTACTCCAGACCATTTTATTTTTTAAATTTGATGTTATTTTTGAACTCATTTTACAATATCGCTCCTATTAAATAATCAACACAATATATATATTTGAAGATTATTAAGATTAATCAACAGATTTTTCGGTGAATTTGACATGCCTTGTACAACATTAGGTGTAGTGCCTCCAGCAACTCGCGATGGACAAGCTTATTTATCTTGGAATTTAGACATTATGCGTCCAATCAAAATATTTCTTAACAGATGTAAGTTTTTTGTTACGCCTAATAACCCCTATTCTTATGTATCGTTTGGGTTGCCAAACCTTGGCGGTTTTGGTCTGATGAATGAAACAGGACTCTCGGCAGTGGGATGTGCAGTCGGCGTTATGGATGGAAATCCATATGGAAAAATTATATGGTCTTTATGGGCTGATGCGTTAAAAAATTATTCAAATGTTGAGGATGTGGCATCACACCTCGAAAAGACGGCACGTATGGCAGTCCCGGGGGCGAATCTATCGATATTCATGAATTTAAATACCATGTGGATGGATAGTGGTGGAAATGCCGCTGTAATTGAATATTCTGGAAGCCATATAGCTGTAAAATATATTGAAGAAACAGGCTTTCTTGTAGAAACAAATCACCATCAGTTTTTAGATCGAAAAAAGTCAGGTTCGGGTGATCCTTCAAAGCAAAAAGCATTAACAGGATCTTATGCTAGATTAGGAAGGGCATGGGAACTTGCTAGAAAATGGAATGGACAATTTGATTTAGAAAAAGTGAAAAAATTTGCCTCTGACCATGAAAAAAATTATGATTTATTAAAAGAATTTGGAATTGGACCTGATAAAATAATTGATGATACTACTATTTGTGGCCATTATTGGAACCATACTAGATATATGCAGCAAAATAAAATCTTTCAAGCTTTAGAAGAGGTTGCAGAAGGAGAAACTCTTATGGGATTTATCATGGAACCAATTAAAAAGAGGATCCACTGGTGCCCTGAAAAGCCTTGTCGTACTCCCTATAAAACCTATGATGCTGCAAAAGCATTTAAAAAAGCTGAAGAATATAAGAAAAAACACAAATTACCAAAAAAAACAGATATTTTTGAGTCCAAATTTTTTAATAAATACATAACAAAATTTCTTTATTGGACATTTTCTTCTCTAGATAAATTAATTCCAATATAACCTATGTTTATAACTGAATTTTATACCATTTGTCATATTCTATATAAAAATCGATCCTTTCTTATTAAAAAAAAGATATTTTAAATAAAAAAAAGAGTTGATAATGGGAAATTATCCTTTTTTCTTTAAATACACGATTATTACTACTATAGCAACACCAATTCCGATTCCTAGCACAGCAAATATAATTACTATTTGATTGTCAGCTCCTTGTAACATTAAAATTAAGGCTGATAAATCTTGTTTACCTGCAGCTGTTACTGTAATATTAAACAAATAGACAAAATCATCCTCTGAACCCGCAACAATATATTTATTGTCGTCCGATATTGCTACCGAAGTGAATCTATCAACAGCTGCATAACGCCAAATATATCCATTCCTATTAAACAAGGTAACATTATAAGCAGCATCTCCAGAAACAACATATTTACCGTCTGCCGAAATCGCAACATCATAAACATTATCTCCCACATTATATTCCATTAACTTTGTCCCGTCTCGTCTGAATAAAAATACATCTCCAACATCATTTCCTGCAGCTATATACAGACCATCTGTCGAAATTGCTACTGATGCAACATTTGATCCCGTATTGTAAAACCCCAAAAAGTTTAATACATCATTTGATGTGGAAAATAAGGTAATATTTACACCACATCCAGCAACGAGATACAATCCATTATCCGAAATCGCGACGCTATTAACAGTTGATCCTGTATTATAATAATCTAAATAGCTAGTCTGGTTAAATAAAGTAACGTTGTTATCACTATCACCCGATATAACGTATCTACCGTCACCAGAAATTGCAACTGTTGGATCTACGGGACCTACAGTATAGTTCCACATATAGTTTATAATATCTCCTGCTCTGTTAAATAAGTAAACTTTATCAGCATCTCCAGCAGTAAAATATAGTCCATCACCTGATATTGAAACAGTGTTAATAGTTCCTAACGTCGTGTAATAATCTAAAAATTTAGTCCTGTTAAATAGAGACACATTGTCATTTAAATCTCCTATGACGCAATATTGACCATCCGCAGAAATAGATACTGTCGGGACAGCACTTCCTGTATTATTATAATGAAAAAGATAACCACTTCTATTAAAAAATGTCATATTGGACCCAGGGTCATTTCCAGAGACAAAATATTGACCGTCTGCTGACATATCAACTGATACTACATCATTACCTGTATCATACTTCCATTCCATATCGAGATTCACTAATGTATAAAGATCCGTTTCGGAAACTGCATTAACTTGTGTTAAATTACCCAAGAATTGTTTTTGATTTGATACTAAAGTAGAACTTGCTAGAATTACCGTAGAAATTATGAGTGTTTGTGCTAATAATAGAAATATTCCAATTCTTTTCATACTGTTCCCTCAGTTTTATTTTTGTGATATTAATTTAGATTTTTATTTTAATTTATTGTAAACAAAAAAATGTTTTTTATCAACAAGTTCAATAAAATTTCATAATTATCAAGATACTAATTAATATTTTTTCTAAGTTTATAAGATATTTATTAACATTTAATTTATGAAATCCGACATTATTTCCATACATTTTTCTAACTCTTTGTCAAATATTATCATAAAACAAATACAATATAATTAAGCCGATGTCTAGATAAATGATACTTACTTATAAATTATATAATACGGACTGCTTGGAGGGAATGAGAAAATATATAGAAAAATCTTCCATTGATCTCATAATCACTTCACCTCCTTATAATATTAAACTGAAAGCTAGGAATATATACACAAAAAATTACATGGATAGCTTACCAGAAGAGGCTTATCGAGGAAAAATAAAAGAATTAATCGAGGAATTAACCAGAATAACTAAGGATGATGGTTCTATATGGATAAATATGAAAAGCAGATATTTTAATGAAGGGAAGGTTGTTACTGCAACTTATGGTAGTCTAGAACCACCAACTTGGATTCTAAATTATACTCGAGGTAAATTACATTTAAAAAATTTGGTAATTTGGAATTATGATATAAATAGCGATACGAAAAATAATAAATTCCATCCACGATATGAATTCTTCTTTTGGTTTACAAAGAAAGTAAAAGATTACAAGTTTTATTTAGATGAAGTTCGAGTTACCCCAAAGACAAAAGATAAGCGAAATAACCCGAAAGGAGCAAATCCTACTGATGTTTGGTACATCCCCCTGGTAAAAGGAAATTCTCGGGAAAGAAACTTTCATCCAGCCCAATATCCAGAGAGATTAGTAGAAAGAATCATGAAAGCTTGTAGTGAGGAATATGATACTGTATTAGATCCCTTTCTCGGTTCAGGAACTACTATGGTGGTTGCTAAAAAATTAAATCGAAATTGTATTGGATTTGAAATTAATAGCGAATATATTAAAAATACGGAAAAAAGACTTAATCTAACACAAAAAAATCTAGTCGAATTTTCAACAGCAAAAACTCAAACTCAGCTGGAAATAATAAGAAAATAAAACCTAATTTTTTCGATTAAAAATTTTTATTTTTAAAGGTTAAGTTCTTGGAGTTCATATTCTTTTGTTCCTAGACCATATTCAATTGAGTATAAAAGATGTT
>JABXJV010000427.1 GCA_013375355.1 Candidatus Helarchaeota archaeon | reverse complement strand
TGTGCTCTTCCGATCTCTTTTTTTAATCTTTTAGACATTTAATATCATACCAGCCTAAATCATTCTTATCAATAATGAATTAATTTCAATACCTCTATTTCCTAATTCCCCACTAGATTTGTATGGTCTCTTTTTACTATATCTAAATCCTTTCTTTGGAGGATGTAGCCTGAAAATGGGTTTTATATGAGGTAGTTTCATAATTTCTGTTTCTAAATTGAATAATGCATCTGAAAATTCCTTTAAAGAGTTATATTTTGTATATTTTTTAATATGCTCATCAGTTAATGGCAAATTACCCATCAATCGACCTCGTTCTTTTAGTAATTGAAATAATGTTGGCTTTTCTATTTGACCCCATGTTATATAATCTTTAGCTTTCTGTAACATGCCATTATAACTTGTCCTATCATCTATTAAAACAGCGTGATTCACTTTAAATAGCCTTAAATATTGCAATGTTTCTTTTATTGGTTTTCTAATTCCTACATTACCTCTAATTCGTATGACAATTAATCGTTTTTTTGGTTCATTTGTTTCCGACATTACTTTCCTTCCTTGAAAATCACCAATCATCTTTAGGATACATGACTTTGTAAGTATTTTTTAAAGCTTTGTATGTAGCTTTGGCGAAATTTAGCGTTGCCTTTGTATGTCCTTTTGTGCGTGTCCAAACATCTTGGATTCCTGCTAAACGTAAAACAGTGGTAGGAGTTTTTGCAGCCACTAAACCGACGCCTTGTGGGGCAGGCATTAATGCTATCCGTACACTTCCTGATTTTCCATCAACATTAAATGGTATAGAATGTGGTTTGTCACAAGCGCATTCCCAGCTGCCACAACCCCTTCTGACCGGAATTAAATTTAATTTAGCATGTGATATTGTTGCTCGTATGGCAGGACCAATTTCTTGATTCTTTCCTTCTCCTATACCTATGTAACCAGGTGTACCAATTATAATTGTAGTTTTAAACTGAGATCGTTCTCCAGCATCTGTTTGCTTTTGGACAAGGTTAATGTCAATAACTTCTTCTTGAAGATTTGGTAGTAAGAAATCAACGATCTCAGCTTCTTTTATGGTATAAACATTTTGATAAATTTCATCAATGGAAGTAATATAACCTTCTTTAACTAAACGACCTAATTTTGTTTTGGGTTTCCAACTATCAAAACTTAATTCTTCCTTAGCCATTATTTACACTTAAAAATTGTATTTTTTAATATTAAGAATATTTTTTTATGATATTTTCTTTAGTTGTCACAAAATTTTCTACTATTTTTTTTGGATCTAATTTTAATTTTAAATATTTAGAAAATTGTTTATTATAAATATCCGGATTTTCCGATTCAAGCAATTCTGCATATTTTAGAATATGCGAACCTTTAATATGTTCTTCATCTGGCAAAATATCTTCAGAATATGGAATTTCAAGACCTGAATCTAATGCACCTTTCAGTGCTGCAAAGAGTCTTGTTTTTTTAATAGGACGATAAACTCCAATATCTAAAATGGATTTATCTATACCACTCTTAATGATTTTATATCCAGCTAATAATCCAGTTAAATAAGCTGCTGGAATTGAGCCACATCCAAATTTCCAACCAAAATCTTTTAGTAATTCTTTTGAATGAGCCGAAATTTGAACTTTATCGCCCCCTAGTTTCGCTTCTATCAATTGTATAGAAATATGCCTTAAACTTTTTCGAATTACTAAGCGAGGAATTTCTGACATTAAAAGTCTTTTTCGATAATAATAATCAGTCTTTCCTTCTCGCCTTCTTCTAAATTTAACATGATATCTCGGCCCATTTGCCATATTATTATCTCCTTTTCATCTTCTTTTCATTAATAAAATGTTCTAGATGTCTTACTGACCGAAATATTCCTGCAGTTGCCCAGCGGTATAATTTTCGGTAATTTGTAGGTGTGATTATACGCTTAGCCCTTAAACGTCGTAAATATTTTCTTTGTGGACGAATTTTCAAAATCCATTTACGTTTTTTAGAAACAATTGAATGTTTTTTACCTTTTCTACTCCCTGGTCCTTTTCTTTTACCAAATCTTTTCTTTTCTTTTATTTGTTTTGCCCTAACACGACTTATACCCTTGTCATACTTTACTTTAATAACTTTTTCATGAATGAGATTTCTTATATCCTCTCTTGTGATTGCTATAGAGACATCATCATCTCGCTCTGGATCAATCCAAATCCTTTCTTTACCTACTTTTAGAATTCTTGCTGCCAAAGCCCTTTGAATAGATAAATTCAAAACTTAACACCCTAAAATTCTTTAATTTCATTAATCATAATTTCTATTCTTCTTCAATATTTTCTTCATTCTCAACATCTTGGTCTGAGATTTCTTCATCTTCCTCTCTTTCTTCTTCTTCTTCGGTTTCTTCCTCTTCTTCTTCTTCTTCAGAAACTCCTCTTAATGGTATTTTTTCTTCTGTTGGTTTTAATTTTCCTGGATTTGAAACTAAAATATTTAGTTCTTCTGCTTCCAAAAGTATTAAGGTCCGTTTTAATTTTCCTACAGTACTAGCTATAGTTGCAATGTGTAATCTTGGATTTAGATTCTGTAGATCTTTTATATTGTAGACTAAAACTTCTTTCAATCCTGTTGGATGTAATCCTCGAACTTTTTTTGGAACCCTATAACCGATACTAACATTTTTAATCATACCCTTTTCTTTTCTCCGTAAACGACTATCAATCCCTTTTGGTCGACGCCATGGTTTTTTTACTCTCTTATATCTCCAACTTTCGTCTCTTACAAATTTGGGTTGTTTTTTATTCATTTTTTCTCTTAATTTTAATAATTTTTTCCGTTCAGCCATTAATAAATCCTTCTTTTTAATTCCTAGTTAAAATTTCAACTTCCAGATAAGTTTATCTCCTAAAAATTTTTGATATTTAAAAATTCCATCTTGAAATGTTCTCGGATCTTTATCTTTAATTTTTGTAACTTTCTGAATATTAGCTGCTGTTTGTCCAGCCTCTTCATTATTATTACTTTTAATTATCACATCGTCTTTTTCAACTTCGACCTTGGTATTTTCCCCATAAATTTTTGCAACACGGGGACTTCTTTCTCCTAAAAAATTTTCAATAAATACTTTTCCTTCTTTAACTTTAACTGTAATTGGGAAATGTGCATATACAATTTTCATCTTCACTATATATGGTCCAAGGGTCGTCCCTTTGATCATATTTTCGATATGAGATTTTATGGTTGATATTATCGCTCTTGTTTTCTTTCTTGAGGAGGAGATCGTTAAAATGATTTTATTATCATCTTTGCTAAGTTTTACAGCTCTCGCATGAGAAAAATTTTTAGTTATTTCACCCTTAGGACCAGAAACTTTGACAACCTTATCATCAAGGGTTAATTGGACTCCTTGCGGAATTTCGATGGCTTTCGTAATAATTATCTCACTGACCATATAATCACCTCAATAAACATAAGCTATTAAGCGCCCTCCGATACCAATTGCCTTCGCTTCAGGATGTGACATAATACCTTGAGAAGTTGAAACTATTAATAGTCCAAAATTTCTTGCTGGTAAATATCTTTTTTCCCATTTTTCAAATTCATCAAGTTTTACAGCAAATCTGGGTTTAATCACACCTACCTTATTTATTCGACCTAATAACTGAATAAGAAATTTACCCGCTCGTCCATCGTCTATGAACTCAAATTCACCTACGTATCCCGCTTTTTGCATTATCCGAAGCGACTCGGCAATAATTTTTGAGGCAGGTTGAACAATAACGTTCTCATTACCTATTACTTCGTTATTCATTATATTTGATAATGCATTAGCAAGGGGATCTAACAAGACCATTTTTTTCACCATTTTTTATGAAAATTTTTTAAATCCTAATTTTGTTGCTATTTCTCTGAAGCATCTCCTACAAATTAATAATCCATATGACCTTATAAGAGCCCTATGGGTTCCACAACGACGACATTTCCTACTTCCTTTGCCGGATTTTTGTCGTGACATTTAGTTCGCCTATTCTATTATCTAATTATCTATATTTTTTAAACATAGGGGTAAATAACCTATCAAAATGTTAAGCATAAGTGTTTATCAGAAGTATTTTGCCTTAAACCTATTGATAAGGTAAATCGGTTCTGATTTTTAGTAGGATTGTTAAATTATTTTGATTATTGAATTAATTATTCAAATCCTTTTTCTTATTTTTTAAATTAAAAGAGGAACAATTATTTTTTAACTTTTTGAAATTATTATTCCAAAACAATAAATACAATTTAATTCTTTAATTTTTTTTCTAATTAAAATTCCATATTTTTTACCAGATTTCATTCAAATCAAAAAAAGGAAGAATTATTTGAACTTTGGATGGATTAAATTACTTTCAATTTTTTGAGTCTTCTATAATAAATATAATAGAGAAGTTTTGAATATAAATTTAATATTTTAACCATGCCACTATTACTTTTATTACCGAAGAAGTCCATAACTCCGTCCATCTTATATTTGGAGAATTTAAACTTCTTTTTTAAGCCAAGAAGAGGTTTGGATCTAAATAAATTGGTGAAATTTTGAATCAAATATTTATAAATTTTAAACCTGCATTTTAAAAAACCTGAAACTAATGCATGTGCTAATAAGATAGGTTCGAATAATAATAAAATGAAAAAATGCAACTTTTTAGAATGAGAATATCTTAAAATTGTTCTAATTCTGTTTCTTTCAATATAATAATATTTAAATGGTGTTAATTGATAATC
>JABXJV010000426.1 GCA_013375355.1 Candidatus Helarchaeota archaeon | reverse complement strand
CCCAAAGATTATGACCTGTGACATGTCCAGAAACATACTCATTATCATTTGGAGTGGCTGTTGAAATAAGACCTATGGGATCCGATTGGCGCACATTATGTAACCATTCGATAGCTTTAGTAACAGAAGGGAAAACCTCCCGAGCAAAATTAAGATCTCCCGTAATAGCAACATGTTGACCAAATGACCAAAGTGTCTGTCCAAATCCATCAAATTGATCGGGATGTGTTAAAAAATTTCCATCCTCACCTTGATATTTCAAGGAATGCCGAATGACTTGATTGGCAAAATCGGGATATCCGGTTACATTATAATCATTCGCAATAAATGAAATATCCCGCAAGTAAAAGTTATCATACTGAAATTCATTAACTTTCTGTATATAATCATCGTTTACCTTGTCCCGAGCTATTAAATTATAGATTAAACTTGCTTTGAATGTATTGACGACCTTTGGTTCCGAAATTCTGATCTGCATCCCGGAAGCTAAAACGTTTTCCCAATTATTAATCGTAATTTCACGATAGACCTCATGGGAAGCATTTTGAACAGCATCTGCAATAGTAGCTCCTTCGTCAATAGGAAAGTATGGCATACGGAATTCTAATACTTGTTTCTCCCCTGGTAATAGATAATATTCATATTCAACCAAGCCAACAGGAACGTTAGGATTAGGTTCCGGAAGTTCTCTTGTAGAATGCTCATTCTTATAAGGAACACCTATCAACCAATACCGCTTTGGATTCTGTGATAAAATACTTTTAAAGAAATAAAGGATTTTCCCATCCCTGGCCACATATTGGTTTGTCATGGAATAAGTCCAATCGGGGTTAAACGAAATCGAATTTATATTAGGATAAGCCCGGCTAAATCGATGTAAGTTAGGTAAATCAGAATATCTAACCCCAACCATAAATTGAGCAGCTCGCTTTTGATTATCCAGACTCTCTATAACAACACGAATAAAATTAATTAGATTGTCTTCTGGATTACCTGTCAATGTAGCACCGAACACTTCAATGGAATAAGCAATGTTATTGTGAATCATGGTATAATGGATTATTGGAAGATATCCTTTCTCAAGAGTTTTGATCCGCTGCTTAAAAGGAATAGTAGATTCACCAACGTAAAAAATGAGTTCAGCATATCCAGTATATAGATACCCCTCCGGCGTAATCTCTGTACCTTCTACCCCATCTTTAACACCAATAACATCTGTTGGACAACTAAAATAAGAAAATGGTTTATCTGGAGGATCGATTTCCGGAGGATACATCTGGGCTAATACCATTGCGGGAAAGATAATATTTATAATAAATAAAGAAAAAAGAAAAAAATATTTTGAATTATAAATATTTTCTTTTACAAGTTCATAATTTGAATTACTATAATAAAAAAGAGGTTCTCTCCATTGAAACAGCATTAAATAAATTATCTTAACATCATGTCCTGATGCTGAAATCAATTTTAAAATCATTAACTCTCCTACCTTGCCTGAAACATTCATTAAGAAAAAACCAATACATTAAATCATCCCAAAACTTCCATATATAATTCTTTCATAATATATTCATTTTTCCCCTTGTCATCATTTTCTCTTATATACACATAATTATATTTTCTGAACTTTGATTTTAATTCCGATAAGTTTTTGATAATCCAGTATATCTTTTTTGAAATGGGTTCAGGTTCTTCAGAATCAAAGATAATTCCATTGATTTCATTTTTTATAAATTCATGATAAACAGGTAAATTATTGACTGCTGGAATACAGCCAGCAGCCATAGCTTCCAATATAGATAATCCTCTCTGGTCATGTGTTAATATGTTGATATATATATCAGAAAAACTCAATAACTGTGACATTTTTCCCTGTGAAACAAATTTATCTATAAATATCACCTTATCACCTATACCCAAATTTTCCACATACCTTTTAGCCTTTAACCAGTCTTTATCAACAGATACTCCTTTAACCAAAATGAGCACAAATTCTGAATAAATATCATTTAAATTTTTTATCGAATCAAAAAGAATCTTATACTTTGCTGCAGGAAAGTATCTGTTATGGAATAATACAATATAATCTTCAGGTATATTATATTTTATTTTGTTATTTTTTCTTTCTTCAGCTGGGATACTGGAAAATAATTTAAAATCAATTCCCCACGAGAAGTATTTTATTTTTTCTTCTTTTATATAAAATTTTTCTATCAGTTCCGATTTTATAAATTTTGAAGATGTTGTGACTCCATCCGCTTTCTTTAAAAGTAACTTTGACAGGAAAAAATGAATCCTACTAACTTTCGCTCTTATAAGAATATCATATCCACCGATGGAAACAATAATAGGTATATTTTTAATAAAAAGACATGCCCACCCGTAATTTGAAATCATATGTATGTGAATTAGGTTAGGATTAATTTTATGAATTCTTCGTATGGACCAAATTAAAATAAAAATTGCACGCAGATATTTAATTCTTAGAATAAAATTAAATGGTATGTTATGCATATTTTTTTGTGGTATTTCAGGATCCTTATTCCATGATATTATATCAATTGAATATCCTTCCTTCCGAAAAAATTTATACCATCTTTTAGTATGAATACTATTACTATCTCCAATAAAACAAATTTTCATATCTGAAAATTTCTATATTTCAGAGAGTAATAACCTTTCTGTTTTTAATACCTTTATATGCATTTCTTGTATCAACAATAATTTTAGTATTATCTAAAATTAATCTGTAATTAACATTAGAATGATCTGTTATAATTACAGCACAATCTATCTTTTTTAGTAAATTTTCATTTATGTACTTTGATTTATATTCTTTTTTATTTAAAATAAAATTTGAAACTAAAGGGTCGTGATAATATACTGATGCTCCTTCCCTTTCTAAGATATTCAATATATCCAGAGCCGGTGATTCGCGAATATCACTGACGTCTCTTTTATAAGAAATCCCTATGAGTAGGATTTTTGACCCATTGACTGATTTTTTTTGTCTATTAAGTGATTCTATAATTTTATTTATCACAAACAGCGGCATCTCAGAATTTATCTCACCAGCAATTTCGATAAATCTTGCCCGATAATTAAGACTTTTTAGTTTCCAGGATAGATAATGAGGATCAACAGGAAGACAGTGCCCACCCAAACCAGGTCCAGGATAAAATTTCATATATCCAAAAGGCTTAGTAGAAGCTGAATCTATTATCTCCCATATATTCAAGTTTAATCTATCACACATTATCGCAACTTCATTAACAAGGGCAATATTTACACTCCGAAATGTATTTTCGAGAAGTTTTACCATCTCTGCTGCATCAGTCGATGATACCTCTACAATACTATCTATTATCTCTAAATAAAAATATTTCCCTATCTTTGTGCACTTTCTTGTTATACCACCTAATATTTTCGGAATATTTTTTATATTATATATCTTATTACCCGGATCTATCCTTTCGGGTGAATACACCAGAAAAAAATCTCTCCCAGTCTTTAATCCACTTCTTTCAAGAATGGGCATTACCAATTCTCTTGTAGTTCCCGGGTATGTTGTGCTCTCAAGAAATATTAATTGACCCCTGGATAAGTATTTTTGAATATTTTCTGCCGCATCCAAAACATAAGAAATATCAGGAGCTTTTGTCTTACCCAGCGGAGTCGGAACACATATATTAATACAATCTACTTTTTTAAGAGCAGAATAATCATTAGTAACAGTCATTTTTTTAGAATTAACAGCATCCTTAAGAAATTCACTGTTCACGTCCTCAATATAAGAATATCCTTTATTTACCATTTGCATCCTTTTTTCATCTTTTTCAATTCCGACTACATTATACCCATTCTTTGTAAACTCCACAGCAAGAGGAAGTCCAACATATCCAAGACCAATAACCGCTATTTTTAATTTTCTATTTTTTATTTTTTCCTTTAGCTTATAAAATATATCATCCATATTAATTAAATTCTTTTTAAACCACAAAATCTCGAGAGATTTAGAAATTCGTAACTTTTTTATAAAAAAGCTGCGAAAAATTACATTTATTCCCAACCTTGATTCTCTAACAACTGCTCTTTCGGCACGTCACCGTAAACTTTTGCTGGAACACCTACAACAATTTTTTTACTTGGGACGTTAGAAGTAACAACGGCTCCGGCACTAACCACTCCATCTTCATTAATCTCTATCTCTGGCAGTATTACAGCACCCGCACCAATTCTCCCGCCCCTTCGAATAATTATCCCTTTAAAGTGCTTTTTTCTTTCTTCTGTCCTACCCAAATAATTATCATTCGTTGTTACGACCATTGGAGCAATAAAACAAAAATCTTCAATCAGAGAATACGCAGTGATATAACAGTCGGTTTCCAATTTACACTTCCTACCTATTATCGTTTTTTGTTCAACAGTAACATTTCTGCCAATTATTGTAAAATCCCCAATAATTACCTTTTCTCTTATTGATGCAGAATCGGCAACGAGAACATAATTTCCAATTTTTGCACCACAATAGATGACTACATGTGAGCCAATCAAGCATTCATTTCCTATTATTAAAGATTTTTCAATGTCCTTATCCTGAACTACACTCCATTTTGCTCTAAGTTGTCTTTTTCCTATAACAGAATTATCATCTATACGAACACCATCTCCAATTATTGAACCTTCATTAATGCTGACGCAATTTCCGATTACAGACCCTCTACCAATTTTAACGTTCTTCATAACAGAAGTAAAATTTCCAATACTCACATTTAAATCTATTTCTGCAGTTTTATCTATAAACGTTTTCAAAACACCCTCATGATTTATTGTTGCTTTTTCATTGTACCTGCATATTCTAATATAAATACCCCCATAATCCCAAATATTAATCCTATTCCAGATGAAATCAAGACAATCAGAATCCGTTTGGGTTTACTTTTAAACTGTGGGACAATTGGAGTATTTAGAACATTTATAACTGGCGTATCTTTTACCTCTCGCAGTACTGCCATTTCATATTCATCTTTTAAATTTATATAATTTTGTCGACAAAAATCATACTCCAGTTGAAGACGCCCGCGCTCCCTCATTAATTCAGGCGAATCCTCTATCTTCCTGTTCTTATCACGATGTTCCGTAAGCTTCTCATCTGCAATATTAAAGGCTTCTTCTGCTTTTCCTAATTGTTCTTCAATAAAAATTCGGTTCTCTCTCGCCTTTGAAGTTCTTGTCTGCTTATTGTAATTTATCAACAATTCAATCAAGGTATCGGCAATCGCCTTAGAAAGCCAATTCCTGTCTGTTTCAACAAAAATATTAACTATACCTGTTTTATCGTCCAGATTTGTACTTATCATTTTACGCATACTTTTGTATCCTTTTTGAAGTCTTTTTTCTCTGGTTTTTTCTCTATTTTTTATCAAATCCAAAAGCAAGGCACTGTTATTATTTTTGGTATTTCTAAATTCTTTTTCAAGAAGAGAATAAATAATTGGTCTGCTTTCTAATATTTTCGGAT
>JABXJV010000425.1 GCA_013375355.1 Candidatus Helarchaeota archaeon | reverse complement strand
GTGATGATTGAAACTACTTCGATGCCGTTAGGTAATTCAACCGTAATTTCGGAATTAACTGCACCGATAACAATTTTTTTTATTTTACCTTTTAAAACATTTCTTGCACTAATTTTAGACATTTTTATCTACCAATTGATATAATAGAAAATAATAAAATAAGATTTTCTTTTAATTCAATTTGGTGCTTAGTTGAGATTATATTTTCAAAGAATTTCATATAATTGGCTAAAAACAGCTTTAAAATGGTTTGAAAATGAATTTTTAACATTTTTTATTCAAAAGATATCAAAAATTTTCTCTTTTAGGATAAAAGTTTTACAAGATTTACAAATAGATATTGAAAACAAGAAATTTTCCGCTGACATGATTCATATTATTGCTAAAACTCAAAAATTAAATGAAAAACGATTTATAATAGATTTAAATGAATTTAAAATCAATAAAATCTCTCACGTTTCAAACGATATTAGAAAATATATTGTCTCTGTTATAATTGGACATGAATTAATTCACATCATCCAATTCTATTTAAAACTTATTGGTTCCAAACGAGAGGAGATTTTTTCCAAAACTTGGATACCATTTCTACGGGAGGTAAAGGCATATAAATATAGTCAAATTGTAGCTGCAAAACATTATACATTATGTAAGGGATTACCAGAAAACCAAGCATTAAAGATTTTTAGTCCCATTTTTAATTATTATCACAGTTTACTTTAACTAAGATTTTGGTTAAATAATTATTAAAACGAACATCATAATTGAATCTTGACAATATTACAACTTATTTTTTCAAATTCTTTTTTAAGCTTTCCATATATTTTATCATCTTTAAATGTACCAATGATGGCTCCACCTGATCCAGGAAATTTAGATGTCGCCCCAACTGATCTAGCTAGCTTTATCATCTGCAAGTTTTTTTCTGTAATTGGATATATACTAGCTCGTAAATCAAAATTTTTATTGATATGTTTATTAAATTTTTCAAAATTTCTTTTTTTCAGCGTTTCATAGCCCTCTTTCGCAATTTCACCGATTTTTACCATAGTTTCTCTTATTATTCTATCTCCCTTTTCCCACCGTACCCTAACATCATTATGAGCTATATCTTTATGTGTTAAGTCGAGTTTATAAGCGAGAAATAAGGGAGGAAATAAATCAGGGTTTATCAGTTTATATATACCATAGCCATTTTTTTTCATAGTATTTTCATTGAAATCCATAAAAACAGGTTCATTATATACTTGAACTACCCTATCTTGAAGACCTGCTGAGATGCCTAACTCTTTAGATTCAGCCCATAATACATAATTGGCCAAAATAGGCATTTCAATCTTTATTTCATAAAATTCTGATAAAGCTTTAATAGTTGAGGTGATAATTGCACTAGAACCAGCAAGTCCCACTTGACGGGGTATATTTGACGTGTATTGAATCTTAAAATTTTTATCAGGAATGACTATATTATTAATTTTAATATAATCATAGAATTTCTTTATTGCAGCCTTAATTAGTCTAAAACCACCATAATAACCATTAATTTTAATATCATTAATCATTTCTTCAATGGAACCGAAGTTTATGTGGTCGCTCGGACCAGGTAATATCTCAATTCTATCCGATTCAGATAATTCAATTTCAGCGTGAAAATTTCTGACGAGAATAGAAATAGTTTTTCCAAAAAATCCATCAGATGGATTCCCAAGAATACCTGCTCGTGCAGGAGTTTGAATTGTAATATCATGCATATGATAAATCTCTATTCTTCCGACTCATATAATGGACTTTTTTTCATGTCCGAATCTGTATCTATTAATCTTTTCGTTATAAATGATAATGCCCCAGATTTTGGAAGAATGGTTCCTTTAGATTTAGTTAAAGGATTTCTCCATTTGTTTAAATACGCAATTTTTCCCAAATCTAATCTTGGTGGGGGATCTGGATTATCACCATAGTAACCAAGCAAAATTAACGCAAATATTTTATAACTATGTGGGATATTTAGAAGTTTTCGAACTACATTTCTATTAAAAGCACCAATCCAACATGTACCTATATCTAATTCAGCTGCCATTAATAAAATGTTTTGAATTGCTGCGCCTACTTCTTCGATCCAAGAACTAGAATCTAGGCAAACAACTACCATTGCTGAACATTGTGCTGCATGTCTTTGACGAAAAAAAACTATTTTCGAATTATTCGCAATTTCTTTAAGTAGGTTTTCTTCTGTAACTACAATAAATCGAGTTTTTTGTCTATTGACAGCTGTTGGTGCCCACCTAGCAGCTTCCAATATCTTTATTAAATCCTCTTGAGGTATAGGTTTTGGTAAAAATTCCCGAATACTCCTTCTTTTTAAAATCGCTTCACCAACATTCATTTAAATTCAACCTTAATTTGTTAAATTAAAAAAAATATTAAGAGAAATAACATTTTAAGAGAAATAACATTAAAAAAATTAATACCGGCCTTGACCATAATGTAAAATCTTTTTCTTTATTTTAGTTTTAAATTCTTGTTCTATTTGAAATATTAAAGGATGTTCATCAAGGGAAACAAAAGTATATGCTAAACCTTCTTTGCCCATTCTTCCTGTTCTGCCAATACGATGCAAATAATTTTGAATTTCGTTAGGCATATCATAATTAATTACACAAGTGACATTATCGATATCAATACCTCTGGAAACTACATCAGTTGCGACTAATATCATTCCTTTATTTTGAAATTCTTCTAATGTTTTTTCTCTAGCTGCTTGAGAGAGATCACTGTTGATGAACTTTGACCTAAATCCTAGACCATATAAATTATTTGTTAATTTTCTTGTTGCAACTCTTGTTTTAACGAAAATTAATATTTTTAACTTTTTATTTCCAGTATTATTATCTTCCAAATTCTTTATAATATGAATTAAATGATTTATCTTATCACTAGATTCCGCAACAACATAATAAAATTGCTTAATTGAAGAAGGAATTCTTTCTTCATGCTGTTTTCGTATTGTAATCATTACAGGATCTTTCATATATCTTCTTGACAATGAAATTGTTTCATCTGGTATAGTTGCACCAAAAAACATAAACTGTTGATTTCCCTGTCCTCTAATTAGTTTGAGAATGTAGCTGACATCGTCAAAAAACCCCATTTCAAACATCTTATCGGCTTCATCTAGTACAATAATTTTGGGTCTGATTTTCAATCCTTTCGTTAGATGATCTAGTAACCTACCGGGTGTTCCAACAACTACTTGAGCCCCCCTCCTTATTTGATTAACTTGATTTTGAAATGAAACACCACCATAAATAGTCATTGTTTTAACTCTTGTAAATTTTGCAGCCCTAGATATTTCTTCTGCTATTTGTTTCGCCAACTCCCTAGTTGGAGTTATGATTATTGCTTGTATTTCAGGACGATTTTCGTTAATTCGTTCAATAATTGGGATTCCAAATGCAAGAGTTTTACCTGATCCAGTTTTGGCTTGACCTATTACGTTTCGACCTTTTAAAATGTGAGGTATCATTTTTTCTTGGATAGGAGTTGCTTCTATAAATTCATGAAATTTAAGCCCTTTTAGCGTTTTTTCATTTAGTTTGAATTCAGTAAATTTCATTAAAAAAAACCTTTTCTGTCCGTCGTATTCCGTCTAATCCATTAAAATCTTTTCTAAAAGGCTTAATCCTATTGAGTTATTTTGTAATCCTTAAAATAAAAATTTCAAAGTCTCGACAGAACCTGAAATGATACTG
>JABXJV010000047.1 GCA_013375355.1 Candidatus Helarchaeota archaeon | reverse complement strand
TTAATAAATTCGAGATTTCTTTATAGGAAAAACCTTCAGTATCTCTGAGAAAAATTACTGTTTTATATTTCTCAGGAAGATTATCCAAAATATTGAAAAGAATTTCTCTCTCTTCTTTAAGCAAATATAACCTCTCAAGATCATATGTAAAATCTGGAATTGAATTTAATTTCTCATTTAGAATGTTTTCAGAATTATCAGAAAATAACTTAAAATTTTTTTTATACTTTCTCCTGTAAGAATTACAGATATTAATGGCAATCCCATATAACCATGTCTTAAAAGATGAGTTTCTGTTGAAATTTTTGATTGATTTATAAGTTTCAATGAAAACCTCCTGAAGAATATCCTCGCACTCATCTTTTAATCCGGTATAAAACCTAATAAAATTTAGCAATGACTTATTATATTTGATAATTAAATCTTTAAAAATATCTTTGTCACCGTTTAAGAATTTATCTACTATATATGAATCTTCTATCATAAAAAAAGGTATTAAAGATATTTGGTTTATCTATATATATTAGTGGTTAATATCCAATAAAAGTTCATTTTTTTATGAAAAATGCATATTTTATTTAGAACACATCTTCAAAACAATATAACATAATGACAATAGGTCAGAAATTTTGCCTAACAAAATAAATAGGGGCTTGACTTATCAAGCCCCTCAATTTAAATATACAAACGGAATCAATAATAAATCTACCTTTCCAACCGAAAAAGCTAAAAGATATCAGTACTCTCTATAGTTTGATTTTTTACTTCACAACATCAACAATTTCCAGAATCCAATTTGTCATCGCATCAAGAAATCCTGCAGCGAACTCTATTGATAACACTGAAGTATCCATAAAATATTTTGTTATCTTTCACATAAACTTATTAAAAAATTCAACATTCATCATCCAGAAGCATCTGGATGATGCTTATTTCCTTTCCAAGAAAGGTTTTTTAATGAATAATAAAAAATTCACTAAGTTTTGGGATTAAATTATATTATAACATATCAATAATCTCTTCTACAAGCCTCTCAATCCCCGAACCTGCATCAGAAATCCCCTTTGCAAGCATATATGCTGGGGTAGTAACTATTCTATTATCATAATCAACAACTATATCATCCACGGGACAGTCTTTATGAATCGCCCCCATTTTCTCGATTGCTTCGGCACTCTGTTTATCTGTTCCAATTGTCAGAGTCGGTTTAACATCGGTTCCCTCAAAAACCTTTGCTAAAAGGGCAGGGGCTATACATATTGCACCGATTGGCTTCGCTGCTTTACTCATATTCAGAACCAATTCTTTGACATCTGGACTAACTTCGCAGTCGATTCCTTTTACGGCAAAATCACAGAGATTCTTTGCTGCTCCAAATCCCCCTGGAATTATTAAAGCATCAATCTCATCTGCGCTTACATCCTTTACATCTTTTATATTCCCCCTTGCAATCCTTGCAGACTCAACAAGGACATTTCTCTGTTCACCTTTAGACTCATCTCCAGTTATATGATTCACAGTGTGCATCTGATTAATATTAGGAGCCATACATACATACTCCGCTCCTTCTCTCTCAATAGTTAGCAGAGTTATCACTGCTTCATGAATCTCTGAACCATCAAATACTCCTGAGCCGCTGAGTATTACACCTACTTTTGGCATTTTTACCTCCTTTTAAAAATAGTGTTGTTATATTTTAACTTCAAAAATCCATTATCTTTAATTGTAAAATATGTTTTTGCCTGATATTTAAAGATACAATTAAAGAATCTTAATATTTATGAATTTCTGTAAAGACAATATTTGGAAAAAAATAATAGAAGTTTATACTGATTATGTCAGATAAACATTAGAAATGAAATGTGAGATTAATAAATTCAAAAATATTTTAATAAAAATAAAAACCTTTGTCAAGATATTTTATAAAAATATTTTTAAAACAAAAATCATGTATTAAAAAAATTTATTGATTTTGGTCTAACTTAATATACTAAAAAATATAAATAAGGAAACTGTTGTGTATTAAGAATTAAGGCGGGATTAAGAGGCAAGATTTTAACTAAACAACTTCAAAATCATGAGTAAAAACTCTTATTAATTGATTTGATTTTGTATTTATCACCCAGTTTAATCTACTCGAGGACTTCGCAACTCTTACAATTGTTCCCTTCTTGAACTTACATCCATTTATATAAGTCAAGTCTTTAAGAAGTTTTGCTTTAAAAGTTTTCATATTCCTTCTACTTCGTATTAATTTAATTAACAAAAAATCACTCTCTTATCTAATTTTCAAAGGATTGAATCTTTTCCGAAGATATTCTGAAAAGCCATTAAAATATTAGTGAAGATTCCTGAATATATTATCGGCAAAACAATTTACTATATAAAGTTTTTAGGACAACT
>JABXJV010000424.1 GCA_013375355.1 Candidatus Helarchaeota archaeon | reverse complement strand
TAAAAAATTCAATTTTTTTCATTAATTTAATAGTTATTTTTGATTATTAATATATTCAAGTAATCATATATTCATTTAATTAAAATTCATTTTTTCCTTGACATTATATAAAATAATCATTATAATTAATATGAATGAAAAAAAATTAATTTTTTAAATCTTATTTAATAATATATTCAAGTTATCAATTATTCATTCTTAGAAAAAAGTTAAATAAAAAAGATAAAGCGGTTTTTTCTATTGTTTTGTTTTTAAATGAACTTAGATTTTCACTTAAGAAAAGAATTAAATTTTTTTCATGATTGTGATTTATATCACAGCAATTATTAAACTTATATCTTAAACTTTATTCAAAATAGATTTACTTTTTAATCTGATTAAAGTATAAATGAAATAAAAAATATCCGATACATAGAAAAATATTAAACACAAATCTTAAAATTCTCATATATTTAAGAATAACAAATACTTATAAAATATAAGACATTTTCAGGATTAATAATTCCTTTGTATAATTTCGGGAGAGAATATGAAAGAGATCAGGCTCTCTTTTATTGTCTTTATACTGATATTTTTAACGCCTGTTTCTTTACATGCTTCAGGGGTTGTAGTTGAGAATGTAGGTGTGAGCTCAAGCAGAGGGATTGGTATACCCAATCAGGAGGTTGATATCCCATTTGCTTTCTTAGAGAACACACCCCCTGTGATTACCCATTTACCCTCGGATACTTCTATTGAAATAGGCCAAAGTTATACTGGATATGTTTCGGCAACTGATGCAGAAACACCTGAAAATATCAGATACTCTATTATAAGCCCACCTGAGGGGATGACTATAGATGCTGTTACCGGAACTATTGAGTGGACAACTAAAAATGTAAAAAATTATAATATACAGGTCATAGTAACAAACGGTGAGTTAAATACTTTTGCAACGTTTAAAATCATGGTCTTCTCAGAGAACACACCACCTGTTATTACCTATTTACCCCAGGATACCACAATAGAAGCATGGCAGTTCTATACAGATAAAGTAACTGCAGAAGATAATACCCCTACTCCCGATGGAATCACATATTCTCTTATGAATCCACCCAATGGGATGAGTATAGATGCTGGTAACGGTACTATTGAATGGATACCTGCAGATGTAGGAGATTATACTATAACTGTCTGCGTAACAGACGGTGATAAAAAAACCGAAAAAACATATACAATCACGGTTGTCCTAAAGAACGAGTCACCTGTAATTACTCATTTCCCAAATGATAC
>JABXJV010000423.1 GCA_013375355.1 Candidatus Helarchaeota archaeon | reverse complement strand
TGTGCAAGATGTAAGTCTTGATGAACTGTAATTTTATTAAAACCAATGAAATTTTCCAAAGCTTGCAAAACTTTTCGAATTTGATTAAAATTTTTAGATATATTTTTAAAAATTTTTAAATTTTCATCTCTTTGTTTTAGAATTTCATCCATTATTTTTATTTGAGAATCTTTGAATGATTGAATATCATCATTTGTGAATTTTTCTTTTTCAAATTGGTGAATTTTTAAATTTGATGATTTTTGATGAAAATTAATAACTAAATCTACAAGTCCTAATAAATTAAGATTTAAGTTTGAATCATTAATAAAAGCAACTTGGTGCTCAGGAGAGGGGTATTCTAATCTATGAATTAAATTTTTCCAAAAATAATAACCTAAATCATTATCAAAAGTGATAAATTCTTGTAAATTAAAGCAGATATTTTCTTGTTTGTTTCTCAATTTGGCGAAACCAATTGGTTGAGGAATATTTTCATAATTTAATTTAAAAAGTTCTCTAATTAGCATTGGTTCTCTTGAAGTTGAAATTTTCCTGTATGATTTTAAAAATAAATTTCGCGATTTTCCCTTGATTTTTGTTAAAAAATTCGTGGTTTCTCCTTTTTTAAAAACTTCTGAACTTATTAAGTCAAAATCTTCTAATAATTTCTCATTTTCTAGTTCAAATTCAAAATAATTCTGCTTTTTCAATTCGTAAGTTTTCTGTTTTTGAAAATTCTTAATTAATAAGTTTATAAAATCATGATAACATTCTGCTTGGCTTATATAAAATTCAGAAGAATTTGTATTTATTACAATTTCAGGTGAACTGTCAATTTCTAGCTTATTCATATAAAAAATTAATGGCAAAAAAAGATGTGTTTGAGCATTATTTGCATTAACGGTTAGAAAATGACCAATTATTTTTAAATCTGATTGATCTTTAAAAGTTAGAAACTGATCAGTTTCTAAATCAAATTTCTCAACACTTAATAAACCCGACCATCTTTGCTGCTTTAACCAAGGTTTTAAAAAAGGTATTATTGATCCTAAATTATCCCAAATCTCATTATGGTCTTTTTGAATGTTAATTTGAAACATTAAAATAAAATCAGCTAAACAAATATATATACTTGATTTAATTTTATTCAAATTTTAAAGTTTTGTGAAAGATAGATGAAACTCGTATTAGTATCCTCGGAATCTGTTCCTTATGCCAAAACTGGCGGATTGGCAGATGTTACTGGGGCACTTTCTCGAATAATGAAAAAAAAAGGAATAAACATTATAAGCTTTTTACCATTTTATAAACAAATTGATAAAAAAACCTTCAAATTTAAGAAATTAAAAGTAAATTTAGAGATTTCGGGTTTCAAAGAAAAATTTAGCTTGTTAGAACATTATAATCAAGTAACTAACTTAACAACTTACTTTACTGATAATGAAAAATTCTTCAATAGAGACGAAATTTACGATAATTATCCGGATAACCCTGATAGATTTGTATACTTCTCCAAAGCAGTTTTAAAATCATTAAAAACTATTAATTTTAAACCAGAACTCATTCATTGTCATGATTGGCATACCAGTACCATACCAATCCTAATAAAGAATGATGTATATGAACCAGCTTTTTTTAAAAATGTGAAAACATTATTAACGATACATAATTTAGCCTTTCAAGGGATTGGAGAAAAGCAAATCTTAAAAAAATTAGGATTAGATGATTCATTTTTTGTCCCAGAGAAACTTAAATTTAATAAAAAAGTCAATCTATTAAAAGGTGGAATTATTTATTCTGATTTCATAAACACAGTTTCTGAAAGGTATTCCCAAGAAATACAAACAGAAACACTTAGTTTTGGTCTAAAAAAAGAACTTAATTCCAGAAAAAATTATCTTTTTGGCATTTTAAATGGAATTGATTACGAAATCTGGGCTCCTGAGAATGACAAATTCATTTGGGAAAACTATTCGTATAAAACGTTAGATAAAAAGGAATACAATAAGAATCAACTAAAAGAAGAGTTAGGTCTACCTTTAATTCCTGTTCCATTAATAGGAATGGTTTCTAGAATAACATCACAAAAGGGATTTGATTTAATTATTGATACTTTTGACCATATCATGGATATGGAATTACAGTTAGTTATTTTAGGTGAAGGACTACCAAAATATCACGAATCTCTCAAAAAATTTGCTAAAAAATATCAAAATAAATTTATTATTAGAATAGAGTATAATGATAAGTTAGCACATCAAATTGAAGCGGGCTCCGACATTTTTTTAATGCCATCATCATTTGAACCTTGTGGTTTAAATCAAATGATTAGTTTAAGGTATGGAACAATTCCAATTGTATATGAAACAGGTGGCCTAGCAGATACTATTAAAGATTTTCGAATTAATGAACAAGGAAATGGATTCACCTTTAGAGAATATAAAAGTGAAAAATTATGTGAAACTATTAAAGAAGCCCTGAAATTTTTTAATGATAAAAAATTTTGGAAAAAATTAATTCGAAATGCAATGGAATGCGATTATTCTTGGGAATTATCGGCAGAAAAATATTCTAAACTTTATAAAAAATTAATTAATTTAAAAAGAAAGAATTAAAGTTAATTTCAATGTTTAAATTCTATACTTTTTAAAAATGTCATAAAATAAATTAACAAATATATAATCAGATTTTATTATAATTTAATCACCAAAATAAGGGATTCTGGATTTGATCTCAAAAAATATAATTCAAAATGATCGATTTTTAGCAAAAGTAAATGTAGAAATGACTCCAGAAATTGCATCTTCACTAGGGGCCGTTTATGGAACTTATCTCAATAATGATGGTGTTATTGCTGTTGCACGTGATTACAGACAAGATTCCCGTATGTTAAAAAGAGCATTCACGGCAGGTGCAATGAGTGCAGGAATCAAAATTTTGAATCTTTTGGCAGTACCGACACCGGTTTTACAATTCGTTATCAAAAAATTTGGCATTGATGGGGGTGCAATGTTCAGCTCTGCTCATAATACTAAAGAAAATATTGTGTTTAAAATCTATGAACCTGCTGGTATAGAATTTAGGGCAAAAAAAATTGAAGATTTATACAATAATTACCTTAAATCTAAAATTACTAGGGTAAGTCCTAAAAGGATCGGAAGTATTACCAGTGCGGAAAATGTAATGGATGTATATCAAGGTGCCATTACTCAACTCATCGATATAGATCGGATATACGATGCAAGATTAATCATTGTTGCCGATTGTGCAGATGGTCCATTAGGAAAGGTACTAACACCTATAATCAATAAGTTAAAAATAGATAGTATTTTGTTAAATACCCAAGAACCTGATTTGGATCAAATTTTGCCCAATCTAAATTCTATTAGCAGAGTTTCCAAGATTATTAGAACTTCTGAAGCAAATTTGGGGATATGTTTCGATACGGATGGCTCAAAAGCAGTATTCTTAGATGAAAATGGAAATTATATCGAATCTGATGATTTACTTACACTTTTTATCTCTGAATTAATTGAATCACCAAGCTCACAAAAAAAAGTAGTTGCAACAAAATCAACAACTAAAATCATAGATGAAATGTTAAAAAAGGTCAATGGAAGTGTAACAAGAGTAGAAAATAGACCAGGGTCAGTTTCAAGTCTCCTAAGATTTGGTAGATATGATTTCGGTGCAAGTGACAGTGGAAAATACAGATTCCCAGAATATGCACCTTTCTCGGATACGGTATTAACTACTTTAAAAATTTTAGAACTTATAGTGAAAAAAAATCTAAAAATTAGTGAACTGATTCAAAGAGTTCCTAAATCAATAAAAATATACAAAGAATTATCAGTTGAGAGAGATATTTTAGAAAGTTTTGTATTAAAAATTGCACAAAACCTTGAAGAACATGTTGAAAACTATAAATTAATTGATACTTTAGTTGGAATAAAAATATTTTTGGGCGTTGATAAAGGATGGATTAATATTAATCCACATTTAGATCAAAATTTATTATTAATATCTGCCGAATCAAGCGATAAAAAGTATATTCAAGAGATTTTCAAGATATTGGAAGATATTGTTCTCGAGAATTAGTTATATCATATTTCCTGCTCCGGAGATAAGGATTGATTCTCCAATTTAACATTATCTCTTATTTTACAATTTGTAGGAACTATTGTATTTTCTAATATTGTTACTTTATTTCCAATTTCTACATTATCACAGATTATTGAATTTTTTATTAAACACTCATTTCCTATTTTCACATTATCCCAAATTACTGATTGTCTGATATGAGTTCCTTCACCAACCTCTACATTTCTTCCAATTGACGTCAGAGTTTCTATTACTGCACCGTTCTTTATTTTACATCCTTCACCAACTGCAACGTGTGGATCTATAGCAATATTCTCTCCAAATTCGATTGTATCAATGTTTTCAAACCATTTATAGGGGTCTTTCTCTTCGCCTAATGGCACTAAGGGCCAAGACCATTTACGAAGAAGATCCCAATTTGTATATTTATAAAAGAGAGGAGTTCCCGCATCCATCCAATAATATTTTGATATATAACCATAAATAGGATAGTCACTTGCTAAAAGATAAGGGAAAACGTTCTTTCCGAAATCCATTAGGTTTATTTCATTTAAAATATCTAAGATTTCTCTTTTAAAATAATAGATTCCTGTATTTATTAGGTTGGTATGCTGATGAAGTGAATTTTTCGAGACTAAACTCGAGAGATATAATTCATCGGGGCGTGGTTTTTCAAGAAATCCACGAATTCTATGATTTCCATTAAGAACTATAACTCCAAATTGTTTAGGTTGATCACTAGACAATAAAGAAATAGAACCGAACGCATTTTTTTTCATTGAAAAGTCCATAAACTCTTTCATATTTATGTTTGTTATTATATCTGCCATAGAAATAATAATATTCTCACAATCAATTAAATCAGAAACTTTCCGTAAAGCATCAGCTGTGTCCAACGAATCAACGTTAGGTATTCGAATCTCAAGTCCCCATTCAATTCCCCAATCAATTTTTTCAATATAATCTATTATCTGTTCTCCTAAATGTCTAACCACGATAATAATTTTTTTAATTCCTGCATATCTTAATAGATCAATTGCATAATGGACCATTGGCTTGTTAGCTATCTTTATCATAGGTTTTGGCATATTCCATGTTAACGGCATTAATCTAGTTCCCTTTCCACCGGCAAGGATTACTCCACACCAATCATCCAATTGTATACTCCCACTCATAATATTTGAAAATTTCTAAATTTGATTTGAACAGTTTAAATCCAATTTATTTGTTCATTTATTATATAGAATTAAAAAATAAAAGATATTGTATTGATGTAAATAATGAGTTCTTAATAATTAAATTTCTAAATAAGTGAAGAAATTGAAATTGGATAAAATTGAGATAAAAGTTGAGCAAATTCTTCCCGAATCTTTACGAAAAATAGGAAAAGAAAAATATATTAACGAACTACGCTTACATCCTTTATTAAAATGGTTCTGGGCTGCAGTTGCACCGGCTAGAGAAGAATATCAACCTTATAAAGTGCAAGAAGATATTATTAATGACCTATTATCACCCAGAGTACACTACTTTCTTGATCCAGAGAAAAACACACCTAAAGATCCACTGTATGGTAGAATAAAACTTAATGAAACGATAATTTTTCCCAATCTATGGAGTTGGGCAAAAATTGCCGTTTGTCGCCTTACAGAAAAAGAATCAATGTTATTAAAAGATATCTCCATTAAACAATTATATGACGGATTTTTAGCCTCAGAGCAATTTTTTAAAATACATTATGAAACAGGAAAAGATTCGAAAGTTTATCCATCTATTGGTCTTAACTTTTTAAGACCCTCTGCAAGTTCTATTGTCCATCCCCACTTTCAATTGGTCATTACACCAATTCCCGTTCCCATTTTAGGTATGTATCTTGAACAAAGTAAAAATTATTTCGAAAAAAATCAGACTAATTTTTTTGAGGATTATATTGCCCTTGAGAAAAAAAATCGAGTACGTTGGCTCGGAGAAATAGGTAGAGGAAATAACAAAGTCACTTTTATAGTATCATATTGTCCGATTGCTGGAAGGGATGAAATATTTTTTATTGGACCTAAATCTTCCTTTCCACTTTCAGATGCATGTTGGAAAAATATCGCCGAAGGTCTTTTCAGAGTATTTTCCGGCTACCATGAGATCGGGGTCTGCTCAATAAATCTTAACATCATATCTGATTTATACAATTCCGAATCCGATTATTTTCGGATTTTTGGAACAATTTGGTCTCGGCCTTTAAAAAATTTAGACGTTAGTGATCGTGGTTTTGCAGAGATAGGTTTTAAAATGGCTTTAACTTATCACCTTCCAGAAGATGTTGCCAAGTCCCTAAAAAAATATTGGTGTTAATCATATTAAGGTTTGATCGAATAAAATGAAAAAGAAGACATTCATTTTTTTTCATTGAGAATAAAATCAACTAAAGTCTTTATATCTGAAGGTGATTTCTCTAACAAATCCAATCGACCCATTTTTTTTAATTTCTGTTTTAACTTCTCTTGCATTGATGTATATTCATTATTTTCGATATATTTTTTATTGATTTCCGCCAGTCTCCTTAATTCTTCATTAGCTAATGGATTGTAAATAGCTTCGCGAGCTAATCTTACAGTGTTCATAAAATCGTTTAAATTTTTACCCTCATATCCCATAAAATTGGCGAATTCATAAGGATTTAAAATTTTCACATGATTTCGATACTGTATATGCAACGGAGTGATAATGTTATTTTCATTGGTCGTTAAAGGGATAATTATTAACATTTTTTCTTTACCTTGATAGCCTTTTTCACATTTTCCATATATAGTTTCATTATCAAAACCCATGGTATAATCAAAATTAATGATTTTGATATTTCTAGGGATAGTAATTAAATCAGATTTGGATTCAATACTTTTTTCAAACAATTCATTTCGGATAACGCAATTATCGGAATGGTTTAAATTATCCCTTATAGTAGGATATATCTCTCGGTACGAATCACAACCAAGATTTTTTGTATGATCTAAAAAGATGCGCTCAAGAGTTATATGAACATTGTTCCCTATTTCGGTTTTTACATCAAGTTCATTAGGTTTAAGTCCTGCTTTTTCAATTATTTTATTATAACTGATATTTTTTCTCTCTATTGCGGATATCCAATCACTATATCCATTTTCTTTAACCACTCTTTTTGGAGGTACCTCTTTTATTCCAAGAATTCTACCTTTCTCTTTCAATATTTCACTCACATTAGGAAAGATCTCGTCTTTAAAATATTTCACTGCTTTATCCAAAGTTAAATCCTCCCATTTCCCCCGTTCATAATTGGGTTTATATCCTGCCTTCTCTATTATATCATTATACTTAATACCTTTATTTTTTATTGCTGATAACCAATCACTATATCCATTTTTTCTGACCTCATCCATTGAAGGTACATCGTTCTTCCCAAGAATTCTCCCTTTATTTTTCAGTTTTCCACTTACATCCGGAAGGATTTCTTTTTGAAAATATGTCGTAGCCTTATTTAAAGTTAAATCTTCCCATTTTCCAAATTCATAATTCGGTTTATATCCTGCAGTTTTCACCACATCTGTATATTTGATACCATTACGCTCTATTGCCGATAACCAATCACAATGTCCATATTTTCTTATTTCATTTCTTTTTGGCACATTGTATTCTCCAAGATTTATTCCATTTTCCTTCAGTTTTTCAATTATATCGGGAAGGACTTCCTTTTGAAAATAATTTACTGCCTTTTTTAAAGTTAAATTTTCCCATTTCCCAAATTCATAATTTGGTTTATATCCCGCTGTTTTCACCACATCATTATAATTGATACCTTTCCTTTCTAATGCCCACATCCATTTACCGTATCCATATTTCTTGATTTCTTCCTTTCGAGGAACTCCATCTTTTTTAAGATCCTTCTCTTTCAATTTTCGTCTAATGTCAGGAATAATTCTATTTTTAAAATCTTTTACAGCAGTCTCTAGGGTTAATTTATCCCATTTATCTCTTATATTTAAATCATATTTTCTTGCAACTTTACTTATTACACCTTCTGCTACTCTAAAACCCATATTTTGCAAGTCGTCTTTCACTCTAATTTGCGAATCATTAAAATTTTTAAGTCGATATACTATTGTTTTCTCAATTTCTTTATTTTCGTTAATTCTATCGCATCTTTTTATATGTTCAATTTTTTTTTCATTACTGATTTTTTCATTATTTTCAATCCAATTTTCAAAAGTTTTTGTAATTTTCAAACCTCGATTCGCCCACTTACCTGTTTCTCTATAATAATTTTTCATTAATTTTAGTAAATCTCGAGAAATTTCAATTTCCTTAATAGTTCTATCTTCATTTTCTCTTAATTTATCAAGATGAGTTTTTGAATGCTCTATTTTTTCAATTTGTTTCTCTATAGGTTTTTCATTGGACTCTTTTAAAGAATTTAAAGTCTCAGTAGGAATTTTATATTTAATATTTAATAATTTGTCAACAGCTTTTTCTAGCTCTTTTAATTTTTCAATATGCTCATCTATTTCTTTATTCAAATCATCTGATTCGAGTTTATTTTCCGTTTCTTCAGCATCTTTTAATTTTTCAAAGCGTTTATCTAATTCTTTATTCAAATCATCTGATTCGAGTTTATTTTCCGTTTCTTCAGCATCTTTTAATTTTTCAAAGCGTTTATCTAATTCTTTATTCAAATCATCCAATTCATTTTTATTTTCTGTTTCTTTTTCTTCTTTTAATTTTTCAGCATATTTATCTGTTTCTTTATTCAAATCATCAGATTCGAATTTATTTTCCGTTTCTTCAGCATTTTTTAATTTTTCAGAACGTTTACCTAATTCTCTATCCAAATCATCCAATTCATTTTTATTTTCTGTTTCTTTTTCTTCTTTTAATTTTTCAGCATGTTTATCTGTTTCTTTATCCAATTCGTTATTATTTTTTTCTTTTTCCTTTGAACTTAAGTGTTCAGTAATTTCTTTATTCTCCTCTTTAAATTCTTCTTTTTCATTAATTCCATCTTTTTTTTCGATTTTTGTTTCTTTAAATTCACTCAACCATTTCATATAATCAAACCATCTGGCTTTTTTTACTGGTCTTTTTCAAGCATAATAATCTCTTTTTAAGCTTTTTTTTACAAGAAAATGTTAAAAATGAATAATGATAATTAGATTCTACTTTTATCAATCTATTCTATTTTTTTATTTAGCTGGAGTTATTTTGATATATTATAATAATTATTTCTTTAGAAATCTTTATATTAGAAAAGATTTAAACTCCACGAGCAAAAAAGCGCAATTAAAAATATATATCATTATTTAATTGTTGCGTTTCATGGAGAAATTAGGAGTGTATTGGGATGTATTTAGAACAAGCTAAATCATATTTTCAAGAGTATAAAACTTCATTTTTTGAAGATTATATTTCTCTAGAAAAACAAAATCAAGTTCGATTTTTAGGTGAAATTGGAAATGGAGAGAATAAAGTGACATTTTTAACCGCTTGGTGTCCAATTGCAGGTCGAGATGAAGTTTTTTTTATTGGTCCAAAATCAGCTTTTCCACTATCTGATAAATGCTGGAATAATATCGCCGAGGGGTGTCATCGAATTTTTGAAGGATACCATGAGATGGGAATACGATCAATAAATTTTAACATCAATTCAGATTTATATAATTCTAATAAAAATTATTTCAGAATCTTTGGCACAATTTGGTCTCGTCCGTTGAAAAATTTAGATGTCAGTGATCGAGGCTTTGCAGAGATAGGTTTTAAAATGGCTTTAACTTATCGTCTCCCTGAAAAAGTTGCTGAAACTTTAAAAAAATATTGGAAATAATCACATTTTTATTCATAAGATTAAGAAACATCTTACCAAATTAAGGGGAACAGTCTATACTTTGTCTTCTTGGCATATTCGGAATAGCCATCTAATTCTTCATGGAGCGTTTTATCCTCTAATGAAGTGCGAATCACCAAGATTATAATCGAAATTCCCGCAGGAATTAACCCATAGAAAGAACCTAAAATAAACGGAACCGCTATTGCCCAAAGGATTGTTGCCAGATAACCTGGATGCCTTACAATTTTATAAGGACCGGTTGAAACCACTTGATGCCCCCGGTCTTCTTGAATTCGGACGCTTTCTTCAAAGTATTCATTCTCTAACATTGCCCAGTTGATCAAAATTCCAAAAATAGCATAGAGCACATAACCTGCAACCATGAAATAGATATAATATATACCGAGATTTGACCATTGAAATCTGCCGACATCCAATCCAATAACGCCGAAAATAACACCACACATGATAATAAAGGTGGGCATCAAGATTTTATCCCAGGTCTTAATAGCTTCTTTAGCCTCACCTCTCGCATTGACGAGCTCTGGGTTGAATTTAGCCTGAATTATAAGAGATACTACCGTATATACAAAATTTATACCGAAAAATATCCATGCTAGTGGAATATCAATTCGCCATGCCGCAATAAAGAAGATCGCCCCTTGTATAAAGAAGACTATAATAATACTTGCTATGTATTTATACCCATTTTTATTCAATCCCCCCTTTATTTCTATTTCTTTATTCATTAAGGTAACCTCTTCCTTTTTTAAAGGATAATTCAAAATGAAATAAGATTTAGATATAAACATTTTTATTTTCTATATAGATAATTTTGTTTATGTCTAGTATTAATGAAGAACTAATTGAAGCCACTCGAAATGGAAATATACAAGGAGTAATAATGGCTCTAGGAAAAGGAGCAGATGTTAATTATAAAGATGAAAATGGTCGTAATGCTTTAATGTACGCTGCCTACAACGGATTTGCTCAAATTATTGTTTTATTCCTTGCTGAAAAAGCAGACCTAAATGCAGTTAGTGATGCAGATTTTACTGCTTTAGATTATGCTTGTAAAAATGGACAAATGGAAGTTGTAAGTTTATTAGTTGAAAAAGGAGCAAAACTTGGTGATAAGGATGGTGTATTAATGTTTGCTTGTGATAATGGATCACTTGAAGTCGTAAAATTAGCTATTGAAGAAGGTGCTGACGTAAATTTTAAAGGAGATGCGGGAATGACAAATTTACTGTATGCTGCCTGGAAAGGTTACCCTGATATTGCTAAATTACTCATAGAAAATGGAGCTGATGTGAATGCAAAAACGGACACTGGTTATACTGCCTTAAAATTTGCCAATAGTTATAAGCACGAAAAAATCATAAAAATCTTAAAAGAACATGGAGCAAAAGAGTAATAATTCCAAAATCCAGACACATTTTTTTTTAGGGAACTAACAAAAAACTAATAATTTTAAAGACAAGGTTTGCAAATGCATCTAAATTTCCATGCTGCAATTGGAATTCTTATTTCTATGTTATTTTCGCAGTATCTATCAAATTTTCAAATCAATTTTATTATTATTGCTTCGATGATAATCGATCTGGATTTTTTATTTTCAAAATTTGCCCAAAAGCATAACCATCGAAGATTAATAACACATACCTTCTTCCCTTATATAATTATAGCGCTAATTAGTATATTATTAATTAATATTACCCCATTATGGTTTTATATTTTTCTCTTTAGTGTCTGCGCCATTATTCATGTTTGTGTTGATTTAATTGATTGGGGTATATCCCCATTTCTTCCCTTTAATAAAAATTTTGTGGGAGGTATTTTGGAACGACCTAACACTAATGAAACGGAGTCATATTGGGTTCGTCGTTGCTATTATGTTAATAGATATTATGGATCAAAAATTATTATTAGCATAGAACTAATTTTTGGTATTCTAGCTTTTTTATCTATACTATTTTTTGCCCCAAATTATTTCGAAATTCTTATGATCTATATTTTTTGGTTAGTAATACACCTAGTTCAATTTTTTTTGTGCCAGAGAAAAAAATAAGACCTATC
>JABXJV010000422.1 GCA_013375355.1 Candidatus Helarchaeota archaeon | reverse complement strand
TGGACCCAAGCTTGATAATGAAAAGATTAACCGGATTATTAAAGTAAGAGAAAAATTGGCCAAAATTGAGTGGATTACTCCAAGCCCTGATGATTTTATTAGTGAAGATGATGCAGAAATTTATGGTGGAGAGGACTAATGGAATTTTTTTGGATACTGCATTCCAATTTACGTATACTATATCTTTTCAGCACCACAAAATTTGCTTTCATGAAGATATTTAGGGTCTACCCTAATTTTTTTCTCCGATTCAGCGGACAAACGATTGCCAAAGAGTATAACTTTAGAAAGATTTTCAAGATGTTTTAACTGTCTGACATATTTGATTTTATTTCCAGATAGATCGAGCTCCTTTAAGTTAACGAGCCGGTCCAAGCCTTCCATGTTTTTAATACTATTACCTTCTAATTTCAATACTTTTAAAGCCACGAGGTTGTCCAAACCCTCGATCTGGGTAATTTTATTCCTTCCCAAGTCCAATCTTTCTAAGTTGACCAGATTTTCCAAGCCTTCAATCTTCGAAATTTGATTGGTACTAATCGATAACCCTTTTAATTTCTTTAAATGATTTAACCCTTCAATTTTTTTAATTTTGTTCGAACCAAGAGATAGCCCCTCCAATCCAACAAGGGTATCTAATCCTTTGATTTTATCGATTTGGTTGTATGTAATAACAACATGTTTTAAATTTATCATTCCATCCAGGTGTATAATTTCCGTAATTTTATTACTTATGATAAACAGAGATTGTAGATGGAGTAGATTTTGTATATGTTCGGGAATTTTACTCAACTTTTTTTTCATAGTTATTCGGGGCATAGAAAATGACATATCAAGGATTGAATCTTCTCTCCTTAAATCCAGTTCTATTACATTTCCCTTTTTATCCAGCTTAAAACATTCATTACTTAAATTATATTTTCCATCCAATTCCTTAATAATTTCTCTATCTTTAGGATTCAAGATTTTTGAAAAATCGATCTCAAATAATTTCTGTTTCCAAACTCCTTCTGTCTTTTCTAAATATTCACGAAATTGCTTTTCCAAATCTGAATTTTCCATTTCCCTTAACTCGATTAAACATTTCAATAATTACTTCTAATTATTATATTAAAGCTAATATATTTAAATATGTAGTATTTTTACGACAATAAATTCAACTAGCAATATATTTTTGCGCATTTTTAAGGAGAAATAGTAAGTCTGACCAATCATTTATTCTTAAGCGATATGTAACTACACTTTCATCAAGTTTGAAGAAATTTTTTCTAAACTTGAATAGCATTTAGGGCAAACAAAATGTCCATCATGTTTAACTGAGTAGAATTTATTACAGCTTTGACAGGTTAAAACGATCCCTTCAATCTCAATAGGCATGGAGATTTTTAACATTTGGGCAATATAGACAATTTGTTCTCCACACCAACGAGCTCCTTCTTCGAATTCTGCTCTTTTTGCCCAGTACAAAGCTCGTTTAAGAAATTCCAAAGCCAGGAACTTTTGATCTTCCTGAAAATACGTAATTGCATAATTTGCAAATTTATCATAATGTTGATATGATTCGTTGTAAATTATTTTAGATTGTTCATACTCGACTCCAACTTCTTTTAGTTTATCAACATATTTAGGATCTATAATCATACGGACAAGTGATTCAAAAATCGTATCCACAGATTGTCCTGATTTCGCACTAGAGTCAAAGTAAATCGTGTTAAATTTTTTAGCTAAATTTGTGGCTTCTTCAGTGGTAACTTGGATATCAGGTAAATCAACTTTGTTTCCAACTAGAATAAGTGGAATGTTTCCGCTATTGTCGTATGCTTCTTTAAACCATCTACCAACGTTATAGAAACTTCTTCTATTTGTTTTATCAAATACTACTAATCCACCGAGGCTTCCATGATAATATAATGGGCGAATACAAGTAAATTGTTCCTGCCCCCCAGTATCCCAAATTTGAATTTTTATGCGATATCCATCAACATCCATCATTTTTATAGAAAAACCGACACCGATTGTCATTTTGTAGTCGTCTTTAAAGATTCCATCTGTGTATCGAACAGATAAAGCAGTTTTCCCGACCGCACCATCTCCCACTACAATAATTTTTAAAAGATAATCGTATTTATCAGAAATCATTTTTTTCAGCTACCAATAAATCTTGAATTCAAATTATTAACTTTAGGTTAACTCCCTAATTAATTATTCTTTTCTATTATAACTATAAAAACCTTATCTTATTTTGTTTAATGAGAAATTCGCAAATCTTTTCTTTTAATAGCCCTTAGAAGTAAATCTTTAATTTTTTTAATGAGAATTTCGCAATTTATTTTTGAAAAATAGAATATTTTTCGCAATTGAATTTTTTTCAAAATTTACAGATAAACTCAAGAGAATACAATTACTCATTCTATATTTTTAAGTTAATAATAATATAATTTAAAAACAGATATAGAATGATTCATAGTTTTTTCATAATTAATCCGGATGGAGAATTTATCTTTTCTCATTATTTCATTAAATCTAATTTTGATAAAAATTTAATCATAAAATTTTTATCATTAATCAAGAGCTTCTCACAGGAAAATATTGGTGGAAAATTAAGAAAATTTGAGGTTAGAATTGACGAAAAATTGGTTTTTTATTGTCATGAACCATCAAAATTAATAATTGCTGCAATTATTAATGCCAATGACCACCCTAGCTTAATAGAACATCTTTTGTGTAAAATTATAACTAAATTTTATGAGACCTATAAAATAAATCTTAGTAAAAAAGAAACTATTGAGAATACGTCTCAATTTCGAGAAGTCTGTTATGAGATTTTAGCAGGAAGAACAATTAATAGAGGTTTTAAACAGTTATTCTTAGGTCTTTTTCTGGGAATGACTCTATTATGTTTCTTAATAATCCTAACATTATCTGTATATTTAGAAATAAGTCTAGAATTTAGAAATTCCATAGCTAATATAATCACACAAAATAGAGAGATAATAACAATGATAGTATTTATAAGCGGTTGGGATTTTACTGACCCTCTCAGTTGGATTCAAGCATCTATAATCACAAATTTTATATTTAATGAACCAGTTCAAATGCTTGTTCAATTTTTTAATATTTCATTCTCTGCACAGCTTTTATTACTCAGCAGTTTCATTCCAAGTTCTCTATTAGGCGGCAATATTGCAGGTAATAGACGGAATGGAAAATGGATTGGATTTCTATTTTTTATAGCTGCTATTATTTTATTATCATTAATTGCTGAAGGAAACAGATTAGCACTATTATTATACTATATTGCTGTATATCTCCCTTTAATTCTAATTTGCTCAATTATTTTTGCATATCTTGGTGGTTTCATTTGCGAGCTATTTAAATTATATCCCTTTCCTCCTGATAGTGAGTTTGAACTCGTTAAAGGTTTACCCATAGCTAAGAGAGGTATATTAACTACTTTATTTTATGTTTTTATTGTATTTGGTAGCATTATATTTGTTATAGGACTTTCAATTAAGTCACTATTAATCGTTGGTCTAATCTTGATTATATTAGCGATAATTTCTGAAAGAAAAGAGAGTAAGAAATTCTAATTTTTTAATTAAATGTTTCTGTGAATTCTTTAATTTTATATTTTCCCTTTCTTTTTCTTAATTTTCTTCGATTTTTTTTGTTTAACTTTCTTTTTTGATTCTATATTTTTGAAATATGTCTCTAGAATTTTGAATGGACTGGTATGATACATTAAAAGGGTTTTTGGAATATCTAATTTATTATCCTCCATTTGAAGAAATCCCAGTTTTTTACATTTTAGGATTTCCTTCGGGAGTGATGTAAGTTGATTTCCAGTTAAGTCGAGTGAATATAACTTTGTAAGGTTGCCTATTTCTGGCGGAAGGGTTTTTAATTTATTACCTCTCAGATCTAAAGTCCCCAGTTCAGTTAAATTTCCAATTTCCTTGGGAAGTTCTTCCAAATCATTATGAGAAAACCCAAGGTATTTGAGATTTTTCTGTTTGAATATAAATTTTGGAATTTTATTCAGACCTGGATTATTTCCTAAAATAATGTGTTTAAGATTTTCAAGATTATCCATTTCTTCGGGTAGTTTAGTTAAAAAATTGTTTCTTAATTCCAAATATTCTAATTTAGTTAAATTACCAAAGGATTTTGGAAGCGATTTTATATTATTGGTATGCAATTCGAGATATTCGAGTTTTTGTAAATTCCCGAACGTATCTGGTAAAGATTCAAGTTCGTTATCAATTAATTGTAGATATCTGAGATTTGTAAGATTTCCGAACTCAGGGGGCAATGTTTTAAGTTTATTACTATATAAATAAAGAGTATCAAGATTTTTTAGATTTCCAAATTCGGGAGGAAGTGATTTCAATTTATTACTTGTTGCACTAAGTTGTTTAAGATTCTTCAATTGTCCTATTTCCTTGGGAAGGAATGTAAACTCATTAGTAGAAATGTCGAGTTCAGTACATGCTTTTAATAACCCAATTTCGGGGGGTAATACAAGCAATCTTCTTTTGTCAAGAGACCTCCCAGATAGATCAACATGTTTTTGTTTCTTTTTTGCAGCTGATTTTATTTTTTTTACAACTCCTACATTATCTTTTTTTGTAATGTATGATATTAGAACTTGATTATTCCCATATTCCTTATATTCTAAGCTTTGAAGAACATCTTTTTTTGTTTTTTTATCTAATTTTTCTATAATGCGTATAATTTCTTCTGGTTGATCATTTTTGAGGTAATAATTCACAATACTAATGCTAATATAATATCTAACATTTTTATTTTTGTCAGAGATGCTTTTTTCCAAATCGGTAATAATCGGATTGATTATTTTCCAATAAGTTTCTGGTGATATTTTTTGTTTTTCATCATCTTGCAGATCATAGATAAATGAGCTAATTTTATAAATAATAGATGCGGCATAATTACGGCTCTTTTCCTCAGGATCTTCTAATGATTTCATAATAATTGGAATAGTTAGGGCTAAATCGTCAATATTTTTAGATTTTTCAGCTATAGTTTTTGCAGTAACTAGTTGGACATCTTTGCTTTCATCAGAAAGTAGTTTTTTTAAGGATGGAAAGAGTGAAGAAATCTTAATTCCTGATTTAACGTTTGCCAATGTACCAGCTGTTTCTTGCCTTATTTCTTTATTCTCGTGATTGAGTAGCTTTTTAATCTCTTCGAATTTACGTTTATTTGCATAATGAAGGGTCAATACATCAGCTACACCCCAATTTAATGAAAGAGCTTTCTTAAGATCTGTTAAATATTTGGCAACATTAAATCCTTTATGTACCTCTTCACGTAAAAGCAGAATAGCACTATCCTGAACTCCTTTATCTTTATGTGAAATTATTTTAATTATTGCGGGTATTGCATCTGATATACTCATTTGATCGCTTATTGCAGCACGCATGGCACTTAAGGCACTTTTTATTATCCCTACATTCTCATCGGATAGTAACACTGCAAGTGCAGGCATAAAAAATGAAATATCACGTTCATCCCTATCGCTAACCATATCATAACCAGGAAAAGATGCGAGCCAATCCGCTGATGATTTTCTCGTAGTAGCATTGATATCTTTTAGCTCATATGTAGTTTTCCCATACATACTGAATTTCCAGTCTCCATAATTTATACCAAAATGTTTGTAATAGTACATCATTGCATCAGCTGCGGACCACCTAATTCCTAAATCTTCATCATGAAGTGTATCCTTAAGATAAGGAATGAATTGTTTTAAATCAACTCGATTTTTTGCTGCTTCCTCTAATAGCTGAACTGTTTCCTGCCTTATTGGAAGATCTGGGCTTTTTAAACCATCAACTAATTCTTTTAGGGTAGATATATTGGTTTCTTGAGTCTGACCTTCAATTGTCCGTAAGAGTTTTCCTTTTTTTAAATCCCATATTTTTATGATACTTGCGGATTTAGTAATAAGATATTTACCATCAGCAGTAAAATACATCTCCTTTACATAATATTTATATCCTTTAAGCGTGCGGACGTGAGTCCCCGTATCAAATTCTTCTAACCAGACATCTTGATCATACCCTGCACTAGCTACGATCTTGTTATCCGGAGAGACGGCTACGGCATAAAGGTCGGATGGATGTCTTCCCAGCGTCCGAATATGCTTTCCCATTTCAGGATAAAGTTCCCATATTCTCGTATAATGATCACCACCACAACTTACGATATATTTTCCATCAGAAGTAAGTGCAACTGACCAAACAATGGCAGAATGAGCTTTGATCGAATGAATTTCTTTTCCTGTTGTAACTTCCCAAATTCTTATTGTATTATCCCATGAACCACTAATAACGTAATTGCCATCTAGAGAAAAAACTACAGATTCAATTTTATTTTTATGTCCACTTAATGTATGGATATTCTTCCCTGTATTCATAGCCCAAATTTTTATATTTTTGTCAACTGAACCACTTGCAATTAATTTTCCATTAGGAGATACAGCAAGTGAAGTAATACTATTTTCATGTCCTATAAGTGTGTTTTTAAGTTTTCCCGTCTTAAATTCCCATATTTTTATACTATTAGCAATTCCTGCCTCACCACTTACGATAAAATTACCATCTGGTGAGGTCGTCACTGATGTGACCACATCTGTATGTCCTTTTAAAACTCGTTCAAGTTTCCATTTTTCCAAATCCCATACTTGAACAGATTTATTTTGAGAGCCTATAATAATTTTTTTTCCATCAGGAGATACAGCAAATGAATATGCACTATAAGATTTCACGTCATAAGTTTGAACAAATTCGCCAATCAGAAATCCCCAAACTTTCATACTTCCATCCCAGGATCCACTAACAATATATTTACTATCATTAGAAATAGCTACTGTATGGACAGAATTTTCATGCCCTTCAAGTGTGAAAAGAGATTTACCTGTCTTTAAATCCCATAATTTTACAGATGTATCATAAGATCCGCTAATGATATTTTTTCCATCAGGGGACACACAAACAGAGAGCACACCAAGATAATGGGCATCGATCGTATGTGCGAGGTCCCCGCTAATTAATTCCCAGACCTTAACTGTATTATCATCGGACCCACTGACGATAAAATCATTTTTAGGTGATATTGAAACTGATAAGACATTATCTTTATGCCCCTTAAGAGTCCTAATACAAATCCCAGTCTCAAATTGCCATACTTTAATTGTTTTGTCATGTGAGCCACTTACAATATAAACTCCATCTTGGGAAACTGCAACTGATCTGACGGAAGCTGCATGGCCTTTAAGTGTCTTAATCAATTTCCCAGTTTCTAGCTCCCAAATTTTTAAAGTAGTGTCAAATGATCCACTAACAATATTTTTTCCATCAGGGGTAACAACAACAGAATTTACATGCCCTTGATGCCCTTCAATCGTGTGAATGAGATTTTTGGTCTTAAATTCCCACACTTTTATGGTATTATCACGGGAACCACTAATAATATACTCTCCATCGGGAGAAATATCCACAGTTAAAACACCAGATGAATGTCCTTTTAGCATACTGACAAATTTTCCGTTAGATAATTCCCAAATTTTAATAGTTGAGTCATTAGACCCATGAATTATATATTTTCCATCTGGAGAAATTGCGACTGACCAAACAATTTCAGCAGGATTAAGATTTGATATTAATTTTTCTTTAGCAGTAAGAGCCTCATCAATACTCCAAATTTTTATAGTATTATCTCCAGAACCACTAATGATATACTTTCCATCAAGAGAAAACTTTACAGAACTCACCCAACGACCATGTTTTTTAAATGTGTGTATTAATTCTCCTGTGTCGATTTTCCAGAGTTTAACACTCTGATCTCCTGATCCGCTAATAATATATTTACCGTTTGGAGATTCTTTTATTGAATAAATAAGTGCCGCATGACCATCAAGAATATTAACAAATTTTCCTGTCTTAAAATTCCACACGATAATTGTATTATCTTTCGATCCACTAAAAACGTATTTTCCGTCTTTAGAAACTTCAATTGCTTGGATAGCTGCCGAATGTCCCTCAAATAGACTGAATTCCCCTGTTTCTATATTCAACACTTTAAGATCTACACCATCACCATAAAGGATATATTTTCCATCAATAGAAAACGCGACAGAAAGCGCAAAAAATTTATTTTTAAATATTTTAACACGTTTTCCAGTCGCTAACTCCCATAATATGACATTTTTGTCCCGAGCTCCACTACATATATATTTTCCATCAGGAGAAATGACGACACATTCTACCCAATCCTCATGCCCTTTAAGTGTATGAATGGGCTTACCTGTCGCTAATTCCCATACTTTGATGGTGTTATCCCAAGACCCACTAATGATATGTTTTCCATCAGGAGATATTGCAATAGTATCAATAGTATGTTTATGTCCTTTAATTGTACGGACAAGTTTCGCGGTAGCAAACTCCCACACCTTAATAGTCTTATCATAAGAACCGCTAACAATATATTTCCCATCAGGAGAAAGTGCGATTGCATTTATAGAGTCTTCATGTCCAGAAAGTATCTTTACGGTATTTTTCAATATTTTGAAATCCCCATTTTTTGATCATTTTGTTTTGGATTATTTTTTAAATAATTGATTTTGAAGATATAGGAATATAAAACTGTTTTTTGCTTTTTTATTTATCAAAGAAATAATTTGAATATTTTATTTTTGAGATTATTTCTCTTCTTTTTTAATCGGTTTTCCCCTTATGAATTAACATTTAACAAGTAAGTGCAAAATTAATAAAAAAATTAAGGAGTTTCGTGTGCTATGCCCCAAGCCTCATCGAAGACCAGATTTTTAACTGGAAATTTAGGTCTCTCCATCTTTATAAGGTCGGGAGCATCTCCTACTTCACCCACAGCTAGACACATGAGCGGAACCCAAGTATCAGGCAAGCCTAAGTGTGCAACTAGCATTTCACGTCTTCGGAATTCTCCGATTGAATATAAATCGACTTGTGTTTCTAGTCCTAAAGTATTTGCTGCTAAACGTAGGTTTTGAATTGCAGTTCCAGTTGCAGTACTCCAAATATAGTCTATTCCTCCCGGTAATGTACCTGCTACATGTGGATATTCAGTCCAATCTTTTGCAAATGTTGTCAATATTATCGCATCGGCGTCTAACATATATTTCCAGCCATTTTTTTGCATCCATTCAGAGAATTCAATGATATTTTCTCTTGGAATATGAGGATGATGTGCAATTGTTGTTTCTAAGCTACCACCATACAAAATCTTAAAGGCTTCTTTAGTGTTTTCTGCTAGAAATTTCTTTGTATCCTCATCTCGAATTATAATATGTCTCCAGTGATTTAAATTCTCAGGATTAGGTGACCAAATACCTGCATGGAGCATTTTTTCGATTTTCCAATCAGGAATTTTAGCTCCTGGATTAAAACTATAACAATTCTTTACTCCTTTAATGGCATCATCAATGTTTTTAGTTGGTATTAAAAGCTCAGATAAATCGTCTCGAAATGCATGACGAATATATCTATTTCCCCAGTGTTCTGAGAATGCTACCCCTTCGAGGGAGAGCCTACTAGGACCAACACTTCGAGCTGAGGCACGATCTCCAAAACAATATGCTGCGCACATCTGCCAACTCATAGGTGCTCCCGTGTATGCTGAAAAAATTTCCCTTCGACGAATGTCGTTAAGAGGCATTGCGTTGCATCCCGCACCCCACCCGAGCTTGTGGGCTGTTAACCACATATTTTGGATTGCCATACCCGCAATTGCTGTCGATTGCTCCATATATGGCAGTCTGGAGTCGAACCATGCTCCTTTCGTTACACATGGAATGATGATGAAGCTTGATTCAATGGGATATCTCCATAATTCTCCTGTTTGAGTATACTCTGCTATTCCTACTCTTCTGTCCTCTGGAAGATACCAAACATGTCCTGCAAAAACCTCAAATGAGGAACCAAAAATCATATGTGCCACTTCTTGGGCAAATTCTGCTAAGAGATTTTTCGTCTCTTGGTCTTTAATTAATAAAAATCGCCACTGAGGGACACCAGAAATATTATATGCATATCTAGCTGAATCTAAGATTTTTTCTACATCTTTATTAGGAATTTCCTTTCCCTTTTCTCCTTTAAATCTTCTTTCACTTCTTCTCGTATAAATACATTCCCAAACATCCATTCTTATCACCTATTTTATAAAAGCCACCCTCATTATTTTTCCTAAATTTAAACCTTCATGTAGACTTCCATAAACTTTAAGGTTTTTACTCTTTAGTTCTGTTGTAGTTTTTTTCTTACCAGTCATAATTCCCAAAATAGTATCAAGATCTCCTATAAACATCATATCACAAGCAGGATATTCCCCAATAATGAATTTAACACCATCTTTTTTAGTAAATACCATGTGGAAATTATGTTCTTGATTTTCATATCTTACTTTCCAACCAATAACCTTTCCGTATTGAATGGCAATCCATTCATCAACCATTTTTCTAGCATCTGGTTTAGAATTTATTGCATTAGTTAACCCAATTAATATCTTTTTTAATTGATCAACAGACATTTAATCACTTTTTAAGCCAATCTTCAATAGCTTCTAGGGCAGCCTTATGAATTGTAGATGGAACTGCTTTCTTGTATTTTTTCTTTATTTTAGCGATAAATTTATCTGCCATATCATATTCCATAACGATAGTCACTCTTAGTTTTTGATCATCTACGAAATATTTTGCCAATACAGGAAAATTCTCTACAAATGTTGGTTGCCACTTTTCAATATCTTCCTTTTTTATTTTAGGTAAACCTAACCATTGACTCATTTCAAACCCTCCTATCCTTTCAATTGCGCATTTGTTAATTTAATAACTCTCGAAGAATATTTAGGATAATCGATTAATATTCTTTTACCAGGTCCTTCGTTCCAAAGTCCACCGTAAACTTTTCCTTGATATGTAAATTCTTCCAAAATATGTCTACACATCCTTGAAATGTTGATTCCAGTTTTATCTGCCATTTCTTTCAATTTTTTCATCGCATCATCGTCAATTTCTATATTTAAAGTTTGTACCAATTAAAAACACCTTATTTTTTATAAAATATTTAGATAAACTTCGTAATCATTTTTTGAAATAACTAGTATTAATTTTTTTCTAACAAAAAGAAGGAATAATATTATAGATACTTTCAGATATCACAAATTTTAAATGGAATATAAGATAAAATTTAAAAAAAATAATTAAAAATATTTTTTTATTAATAATTAAAAACTTCGGGAACCATCCGGATAGGAGCATCTCCTACTAGAGGTTGGTATGTTCAAATCGATTATGAAGCGGGAAGCGGTTTTAAAATTGGATCTTTCGGAAAGAAAAAAATTAAAATCTATTGGGACGGTGTTCATAAAGGGCTATCAAAGGTGTTAACAAGGTCTTTATCAAGTTTTGGATAAATCTAGATATTAGAAATTTGATTATTTAACGAAAGATAAGTCAAAAAAAAGGAACTTACTTTTTTTTCAATTTTTTTCAGCCAATTTCTTAATTAAAGAATGAATTAGCGATTTCCTAAAGATAAGAATCAAATCAAAATTTCACAGAACTGCGACTTTTTGCCCTTACATAATCTTGATATCCACTCACAAGTTCTCTTAGACTAATTAATTTCGTCGCATCTGAATAATCTCCTTTTATCTGGATGTCGCCTTTGATATACATGCGAGTAGCATTACCCTGACCAGAAAAAAGAGCTATAGCCGATTTATTGTCGCTCATTGTAATAGTTACAGCAGGATTAGGATATTCAACATCCATATCCCCCAAGAAAGATCCGTCATTAAAATGAAAATAACATTTAGGACCATCAATTATATTAAATTGAATTACCACATTTACGCCCTTCATCTCAATTTGAACGTTTTCATCAACCTCTGCAATTTCTTGAAATCCAATTAGGTGACCATATAGTAAGGTTTTTGCCAGAATATATTCATCTTGAGGAGATAATTCATCAACAGAAGTATAATTGGAATAAGGTATAGCTAAATTTAGAAGGTCTACACATATATCCTTGTATTCGGGCACTTCATCAATTTTTATTTTTCCTTCTGATTCTAATTGCTTAAAATTAAGCTGCTCTCTTTTTAATATTTTAAAAAAAGTATTGTGATCTTTAAAATGAATTTTTGCACCACAATTAGGCATTTTTTTTCGTCTTTCAAAAGATATTTCGTTGTCTTTTATTTCTAAGTATTCAATAGGTCCCTCTTCAACCGAAAATTGAATATTTAATTGTATGTCTTTTATTCTACTTTTTACTTTATCAGTATATTTGCTTAATTCACTAATTGTATATAAGATAGTATCTAATACCATATGTGAGGTAATTAAGTCATAGTAATTCATTTTTAATCTACAAACACATTATTTTATTAAGAAATTAAAAACTATTTTCTTCTTTTTGCTTTTATATAATCTTGATAATCACTAATTAATTCTTGAAGACTCATTAATTTCGCTGCATGTGCAGTGTCTCCTTCTATTTGGATGGTACCTTTTATTAACATACGCGTAGCATTGCCTTGACCAGTTAGGAGAGCGAGGGCGGATTTTAAATCACTCATAACAATGTTTACAGTGGGATTAGGATGTTGAACATCCATAAATCCAGTGAAAGTCCCATCATTAAAATAATAGTAACATTGAGGACCGTTAGTTATGTTAAATTGAACTATCACACTTGTCCCTTTCATTTCAGTTTGAACATTTTCATCTACTTCTGAAATTTCTTGGAATCCTGACAACATGGCATACATTAAAATTTTTACAACAACAAGTTCATCTTCAGCAGATAAATTTTCACCTTTAGTATAATTAGCATAAGGTAAAGCAAGATTCAGAAGGTCTACACATATATTTTCATATTTAGGATCTTCATTAATTTCTATTTTTCCTTCTGATAATAATTGTTTAAAATTAATTTGCTCTTTTTTTAAGATTTTTAGAAAAGCCTTTTCATCTTTAAAATGAATTCTTGCATCAAAACTAGTTAATTTTTTGCGTCTTTCAAATAAGATTTTATCATTTTTTATTTCTAGATATTCAATAGGTCCGTCTTCAACTGAAAATTGAATATTTAACTGATGATCTTTAATTCTATTTTTTACTTCATTATTGTATTTGCTTAATTCACTTATAGAATATAGAATAACACACATCAGCATTCGTGAAGCAATCAAATCATAGTACTTCATTTTATCTATTGCACTCTTTACGAATTGAGTATAAATTAAAGGTTTATAAAGAAAAAATTAAAAAAAATGAAAGTTAATATTTTTGCGCAAGTTTGAGAATGAATTTTCCACAGATATCTTGAAATTTCATCATTTCATGGAAATTACCTCGTAACCAAAGCTTACCTTGTTCTGAAGCTTTTCTAAAGTCAGTTTTCAATGAACAAACGCCTACCCAAGTCTCAGGGTCCGTTAGAATAATTGTTTCCGAAGCAGGGTATTCACCTTTGCCAAATTTTGCGGAGCCGTCTTTCATAAATACAATATGGAAGCTTTTCTTTCCGAAGTCCCAGCTAATTATCTTGCCAAAGTAGGAGCCAATCCATTCTTTAATTTTATTCTTGGTCCTGTCTTTAGCATTAATTAGATTAGTTAATTCTTTTAACATATCACCCATATCATCATCAGTTATCATGTTTATCCCTACTTAGATTTCTCTTTAACCCAATTTTCCAAAGCTTCCATCGCTGCTTTTCTAACATTTAAGGGATTTAAGGATTCGCCATAAACTTTTTCAACGGTTTTAATGAATTCTTCAGCGAAATCGTATTCTAGAATTAAGTTAATTCGGAATTTTTGGTTATCCACGAAATATTTGGTAAGAGCGGGGAAATACTTTGGTAACATGGGTTGATATTCTTCAATATCTTTTTTGGATAATTTTGGTTTCCCTAACCATTCAGACATTATATCACCTCTAAGTTAATTCCTCCTTTTTTAAAGTTAGGACAGGCGATGAGAATTTCGGCCATTCTACGATAAAACGCCTTGCTCCTTTACCTCCAGAATACCAGTTTCCCCAATATATTTTTCCATCCTCAGGAAACATGGTTAGAATTAATTCACATAATCTCTTTAAGCTAAGTCCACTATCTTTGGCAATTTTTTCTAAATCTTCTTTAATTTTTACAGGTATTTCTAATTTTAATTCTTCCAAATTAATTCCTCCTAATCTTTAATAAATTCGGGTTCATATCGATTTCCCCAAATTTCTTTAAACACATATGATGAGATTGGTAATCGTTTTGGAGGGTTTGGATTTTCATCTGGCACTCCAATACAAAAGGCTCCAGTAGGTTCCCACGAGCGTGGAATACCTAAATAATCACATAAAATTTCTTGTCTACGAATATCTCCTAGTGGGAAGACACAAAAAGCGCCTCCTAAACCTAATGTATGGGTAGTAAGCCACATATTTTGCAAACCTGCTCCTAAAGCAGTTGCCCAGATATGTTCAATTCCACCAGCAATACTTCCGGGATATTCAAACCATGAAGTTCTTGAATAACATGGGATGATAATAGTATCACATTCCGATGGATATTTCCAACCCTCTTTTCTGTGTTCATCTAAATGTTTTAATTGGTCCTCTCGTTTTATATTAAGTGAATCAAAATATTTCTGTGTGATTTCAAAATTTCCCATTCGATATGCTAATGTAGCATATTCTTCACAAAATTTCGTAATCATATCTTTTGTGTCTTGTTTTTTTATTACAATAAATCTAAAATTATTTAGATTTTCAGGATTGGGACACCATTTAATAACATCTAAAATTTTCTCAAGCTTCCAATCAGGTACTGGCTCATCTTTGAATTTTCTAATTGATCTTCTCTTATGGATTGCTTCAGACAAAGAAACTCTAGGAAGCTCTCCAACTTCGTATTTATCTTTATAACCGATTCTAATAAGAGGCTTTCCCCATTGTTCCTCAAATGCTAAAGCTTCAAAGGCCCCCCTGGAAGGACCTACCATTCGGGGGTGTTCCGGGACTCCAATTGCAAAGGCTCCAGCAGGAATCCAACTTCTAGGTATTGCCATAAGTTCACTAAAAAGTTCTCGACGTCGTGCATCACTTAAAGGCATAGCATTAAATCCTGCACCAAGCCCAAGGGAGTAAATAGTTAACCATGCGTTCTGTATTGCCATACCAGCAGAGATCGACCACATATTGTCTTGTGAATAAGCCGTTGCATATGAATTTATCCAACAACTTCGAGAAATGCAAGGTACAAGGATAAAATTTGCTTGTTTAGGATATTCCCAGAGCATTCCAGTTTGAGTATATTCCGCGATTTTAGGTCGATTTGCGGGTGGGACATACCAAAGATGCCCGAAAAAGATTTCAGCACTGGCTCCGAAAATTAAGCGTGCCATTTCACGTCCGAATTCCCCTAAAAGATTTCGCATTTCATCACTTTTAATTAATATGAATCTCCAAGGTTGCAAATTCGAAGGACTAGCCGCCCACCGTATGCTTTCGAGAATTTTTTCTATATGCTCGGTAGGAACTGGCAGGGGCTTCCCATTGTCAGTTTTGAATCGCCTTGTACTTCTACGCCCATATAGCGCTTCCCAAACGTCCATTTCTTGTATGTCCATTATATAATCCTCACTAAAGGTTGAATAAATTAAATTAATCTATTTTTTAACCCCGTGATTGAAATTAATATATTTATTCTACTTTTTATAGTAGATTTTCGGTTCTTTGTTTTACCCTAGGGAATTTTCTCGGATTCATCCCATAATTTTGTGAATAATATATGTAGTTCATTATATAACGGTGTATTTGTCATAAAAAGCGAAGTTAAGAATTTTTGAGGGTTAACAGGATCTTTATAAAATAATATAATCTTATCACGGGCAAAAATCCCGAAAATTTGATCGCTTACACCAAGTTTTTCTTCTAATATTCGGACATCATGTTTTGGACTTGGCTTTTCCGGATGAGAACTAATCCATTGAAGGGCCTCATTTTTTTCAGAGGGTTGACATCCGATGATTAATTTATAGGTTACATCCTTCGATTTAAAATTATCATAAATCGTGCGAGCAGTATCACGAGATTTAGTTAATATTCTCAAAAGATTTGTGTT
>JABXJV010000046.1 GCA_013375355.1 Candidatus Helarchaeota archaeon | reverse complement strand
TTGCTAGTGTTTTTCTAATCCCCTCAGGTAGGATCCTTTTCCACCAATTTAGTGGTTTGTTGATTCTGGTCGCATAAGCCCAAGTTGGCAGAAAAAACAATATTTGCGCTATACCACCACCAACCAAAAAGAGTACTATAAATAGTAGCAAAAAAATGGATGTTCCATGTTTTTTGTGAACAAAACCAACGGACCAGATAATAATAAAGATACTAATGCTCATAGCAAAGATACCGGTTATAAGAAAGTGGGGGATTAACGTAAAAGCCCCTTCTGTACCATAAAGCCACATTCTGTTAGCTTCGCCAATGGCTAGTATAAAAAGTCCACCTGTTGGTTTATTTCCTTGAAGAGCTTCAAAAAAACCATGATTAAAGCCAGCAATTCCAAGAATAACTCCAATTGTTGCTACAATTATTCTTGTTGCGTTTATATCATTCCAAATAAATTTGCGATTCCTTTGTTTTAAATCACTCATGTTTTCCCCTTCATTATTTTTAATACAACACTATCCAAGGACGATCCTCCGTTTTATATTATCATTTCGGCCAGGCTTGCGTATATTCCTTGTTATACGCCCCGACGACTGAAAGGAGGAGAGCGCAGCATGGCACGGAGCGTAGCGGAGTGAGTTCAAAAAATATTTTTCGTTCTTCTTTATGATAGGCTTTCCTCAATTCTTATAAATTTAATTTTTTCCTTTTTGAAAAATGAAAGAGGGGTTAATTGAGTCACCTTCGTGTAAAACTACACATTTGATATCCATTTTTTCTACTTCTTTTTTAAACATCTTATCATTAGCAGGATTATAATTTTTACTAAAAAATGCGGGACAATTATAGTGGCAAGGAATCACCAATTTTGGCTTCATTATTCTTATCGCTTGCAAGGCTTCTTCTTCATCCATCGTATTATGAACGGCTTTCCCTCCAATGGGGATCATTAAAATATCAGGATTCTTTATTTTTCTCCATTCGTTTTCATGAAGAAGAGTATCTCCAAGATTAACAATAGTTTTTCCGTCAACTTTAATTTTAAATCCAATTGCACCCCATCCAATTCTCTCTTTAGGACCTGGTTTTAATGTTTTGGAAAAAGGTCCAAATTTAAAAGTGAGAGCGCCATGGGTTGCTTTTATTCCGGTAATTGACATTTCATCAAACTGAATTGTTTCATCAACTGAAATGGTCTGAAGCTTTTTTATTGGTGTTGTAAATGCAAGTCCTTTATCTCGGGGACCAAGTATTAGTGTTTTTCCTTTAATATTTTTTACCATTGTTTGATTGCAAATAACAGGAGCATTTGAGGCTTCTGCTACCCTATCTGTATGCCAATAATGATCAATGTCTCCATGAGTTACAAAGATGTGAGTAATATCTTTCCATTCAGATTTTGGAATTAAAGTTGTAAGTCTAAAAAAATAAAAAAATAATGCACCAGGATCAATAGCAATTTTTTTATCGCCTGACTCAATTAAGAAGGTGTTATACAGGTAGTGTGTAATTTTAATGGATTTCATTTTATAATAGTTTCTTAATTATTAAAATTTAAATAATTATCCTTTTTCTAACTCTTCAATAAAGTTATGAATTTCTTTTCTAATCTTTTTTTCGTGCCCGATGAGAAGGTGCCCGCCAGTATCAAATGATACTAGCTTTGCATTAGGCATCTCTTTTGAGATTTTTTTAGCTCCTTCATAGGGTGGTGCAGGATTATCAATAGCGTGAATGATTAAAGTGGGAATTTTAATATCACTAAAGGGGTATTCATTATTTATATCAGGATTTGAAATATACATATCATTAATAAAACCTGCTGTTCGCTGATCTATAGGTAATCCTGCTAGTAGAATATTATTTATAATTTTATTAATTTTCTCATCTGATAATTGGGATTTCACGTTTTTAGGAATAAACATAGACAGCATAGTTTTACTAAATGTGGAGACGATTTTCCAGTAAAGATAATTCGATCCGAATATCATTCTCATTACTGGTTTCGGTGGCAAAGTTTCGTTCGATGGAACATTTGATGAGAGCAAAATTAGTCCAACACATCGATCTGGATAACGCAATGCAAATTGGATCGCAGAGGTCCCTCCGGCAGAATTACCAAACATATATACTTTCTCAATACCCAACCGATCAAGCAAAGCAGCATAAGCATCTGCTTGAACATCGGGAGTTGAATTCTCTGGAAGCGGTGTCCCTAAATAACCAAAACGAGAGGGAGCAATTATTTCATAATCATTTCCTATATACAATTCTGACAAACCTAAACCTTGATCAAATCCGCCATTAATTCCATGAGAAACAAGAATTGGGACATCTTTACCAGTCTTTAAATACTCAATTTTTCCATATTGAGTTTCCATTGCTTCTGTTTTATAACTTTTAAGCTTATTCTTCCAAAACGATAGATCTTTTTGATATTGTTTAAAAGATATTATTAAGTCTATGATAATGAGAAATGCAACACCCCCTCCTGTTATAAGTATTATTTTAAACATTTTTATTAATTAAATTTTCTTTCTTTTATAAATTTGTTTTTTCATATTTTTTTCATTAAAGCTTAAACATTATTTTTCATTTTGTGTGAATTCTTTTCTAGAGATTGTAAAGCATGGTCATGTTCATAAATTCAAGAACTTCTGGTGGTCCAAATTCTTCATACACAATCGCCTTCATATTCTCCTCCGGCTTTATTTATCTGTAATAGTTTTAATAAAGTTGGTAATGGTCTTCACCCATTCTAGTTGCTGACCAGTGTGGGGAGGGTGCTAAACCTTTTTGCCCAGTTTGTAGAGTTTGGCGCCTACGATTATTTGCCAGACGGCTGAT
>JABXJV010000421.1 GCA_013375355.1 Candidatus Helarchaeota archaeon | reverse complement strand
TATCTACATCCTGAATATTTATTTTAGTTGATAATTTATTTGATTTTTGGATTGATTTAAATTCTTTCATTTTAAATTTATTTTTTACTTTATTTTCATTTACTTTTGCCAATTTAATGGCATTTTTCATTGTATTAGATACGGATTCCTTATTAAATTGATTAGAACACGAAAATCCCCAAGATCCTGATTTAAACGCTCTTATTCCTAACCCTTTTTCATTAGCTTCAGCAATTTCTCGTGATATTCCATTTACAATTCTTATTATAAAACTTTGAGTTTTTTGTACTCTCATATCAATAAAATCAACATCCTTTAATCCTTCATCGATATAATGTGTTAAAATATCTTTCATGATTATCAACAGATTAATGCATTAAATTGTAAATGATTAATATTAAAAACTATTGCATTAAGAATTTTAAAAAGGGAATATACTAATTTGATTTGGTCCTTTATCGTTCCAAAAAATAAAAAATAAAGATATATTAAGTTATTCTTGATGAGTGTGAACTTCTTCAATAACTGTTTTACCTGCTACAACTTGATCAACAGAATGTATAGCGCAGTTCCATTCCTCTAATTTTTCTTTTATAACTTCAAAAATGAGTTCGTCGCCTTCAATAGTGATTTTAATAGACTGGGTTTCTTTATCCATTTCAATTAAAGAAATATTAACCCCGTTGATCTTTGGTATTTTGGAAATTTGATTGGCTAAATAGGGTAAAGAGGGATTATGAGGTTTCAATACATCAAGAACTAATCTTTTAATCCCAATTGACATAGCTTAAATCCCGAATTGTGTTTATTCATTTTATTAAGATTATATAATTCTATAAAATTTTTTTATATAAATTTATTTTGTGTCTTATTTTAATACAACGACTTTTTTTTCCTCCTTCCAAAGTTGTACTAATATTAGACAGATTTTCTCATATCCCTCATATAATTTTTTTATAAATTTGTATTTAAAATTGTAAATTTAAAGAAGGGAATTTAAAGGTCCGAATTAGCCAAATTTGCGCAAATGTAAAAATTCAGTCTTAATAATTTAGTATTCGGGCAAAATTTTGCGCAAATATTCTCCACTTATAAATAAAAGCTTAAATATGCGCATTAAAAATTATTTACTTAGGGTAAAAATGATACAGACCACTATTTTTCGGTTATTTCCTTCTGAAACTCAAGAAAAGCAATTACATGAAATTTTTACAATTTACAATAAAGCTAAAAGAAAGGGATATAATTTATTACTTAAAAATGCTAGAAAAAAGGGAAAAACAATAGTATTTGAGGGGGAAAAAGTAACGCAGCAAGAATTAATGAATTTTTGTCATAATAATCCCTATGTTAATACTATTTTAATAGAAAATAAGACCAAATTAAGACAGCAAGATACGTGGTTACATAAAACAAGAGACTATTTAAAGTATAAAATTAAAATTATAAAAGATAAAATAGCTAAAATAAAGACCAAAAATGATAGACGTCCAAAGGGCTTATATTCGCGGCTTTCTTCTTTACAAAATAAATTAATAAATTTAAAAATTTCTTTACAGAATGATTTACTAAATGTAAGGCTGAAACCAATAGTATTTGGCTGTAAAAAATTATTTAGGGAACGAATTTTACATAAAATCAATAAGCAAGACTTTAAAATTAGGCGAGACGCTTCTTTTGGCTGTGTGGGGAAAAAGCAAGGAATAAACAAAAATTTAAAAATTTTACCAACTAAAGAGTTGAGAATAAAGACTTTTAGTAAGAAAAAAGGAGGAAAATGGTTAGTAATTCCATTTTCTGTAAATGAAAAGCAAGAAAGGTATTTTCAGGAAATTCTAATGGCTGAAAAATACACAGCTATAGTAAAAAGAAAACTTATAAAAAACGAATTACGGTATTATGTCCATTTTTCTTATGATATTCAAGGTTCTAAAACAAAATATTCGTTTAAAAATGGTGCTATAGGATTGGATTTCAATTATAATTTTGTCACATTAGCAAATATCGATAATAAAGGAAAATTATTAAGTTATAATCAAATTGATTTTCGAAATTTACATTCTTATCGAAAAAATAAACGAAATGATTATATCAGTTTTAAATTAGATAAGATAATTAATTATTGCGTTAATAAGGAAAAAGGAGTAGTAATTGAAAATCTTTCTTTTAATCAACAGTTCTCTTATGATAAAAAATTGAATAGAAAACTAAGTAATTTTAGAAATACTGCTTTAGAATTATTGAAACGAAAATGTATTAAAAAGGGTGTGGATGTTAGAAATGTCCATCCAGCTTATACCTCTTTAATTGGAAAATATAACTACTCACGGTTACATAACTTATCCACTCATATATTGGCGAGTTATGTAATTGCTCGAAGAGGACTTGGATTTAAGGAAGAAATTCCACCCATTTACAAGTGGTTGCTTTCACAAGTCGGGGATAAGATAAAGCCCCGTTTGAAAAAAGGCAGTCCCTACTATGAATGGTCAAAAATTTACGATCTCTTTAAGCACAGTGGGATAACTTCCTTTAAGACTTCTGAAATAATGAAAAAAGTATTATTAATGAAGGATGTCTTAAACTCTATAAAGGGCACACGGCCTGATAACCTTAGGGCTGGTCTTACCAGAAATGGTAAGATTAAGGATTATCATAAATTTTGGAATTGTGTTAATAATTTCCAATTTTTATAAATAATTAGAAGGTTTAAACCCCTTTTTTAGAATTAAAAAAAGGGAATTATATGTTTAAATTATTCTTGATGTGTACGGACTTCTTCTATGATAGATTTTCTTACAACAATTTGATTAATAGAATGTATTACACAATTCAATTCTTCTAATTTTTCTTTTAAATTATCAAAGGGGTTTAAATATAAATTTCTATAAAAAATGGGAGGAAAATGTTCAATTTCTTTGGAGCTATTTTTTATGTCTGAGGTTCTTCAAATAATAAAGCAACAATTAAAAATAATTAAATCAATATCTGGAGTGGAAAATGTTATTCTAACTCAACGAGACGGCCAACCCATTGAGTCTGCAGGAATTTGGCTTTCAAAAAATGAAATTTTTGGAGTTTGTTCATCAACTTCAGCAATTTTTAACGTGGCAGAAGAAATACACAAAAATCGTTTGAATCACATTCTTATTGACGGAGAGAGATCCAAAATAGTTGTCACACCTTTGCATTTAAATCATAATACACATTCAGAATTTTATTTAATTATAACGACAAAAAACGTTGTTAATTTAGGAAGTATTTTCATTAAGATGAAGAAAGCATTAAATTCCATTGAACAATTGTTATCTAGTTCAGATAAAGATTATAAACCCCCATTGAGATCATTTTCTGAAGTGGAGATTAAAGAAATATTAGATTCCTTTAAGGTAAAGGATTCAATTGAAAATAATGAAAATTTTATTGATACTTTTATGTTACAAATGTCTCAACAAACTTCTGAAAGTATAAAGTCCTGTATACTTGATTTTTCAAAAAATGTTCCTGGGGTAAAATCAGCATCTGTTACTTTAAATGGGGGATATTCTATTTGTAAATTTGTTTTTGATCCATTAATAGAAGCGGAAGGAGCAATGTCATTCAGTTTATTTGATACTTCTCGAAGAATTATATGGATGTTAAAAAAAACAAATGTTAAAAATGTGTTATGTGATACAAAACAATACATTCATTTTATTTATAGTCTAGAGAAAGGTTCAATCTTCAGTTGTTATATTGAAAGAGGAGAAGATAAACGATTAGGGTTATTTAGATTACTAATTCCTCAATATGTCCAAAATTTAAAAACTTATTTAAAAGAAACTGATAAAAAATCTGTTAAAACATTTAATATAACTCAAATTTTAAATGAATTAAATATATAATCCTTTTTTAAAGTGGATATAATGATATTTTCATTAAAAAAATTAATTGAATTACTTGGTTATAATTCATTTTCGCTATTACTGAGATTTGTTTTAGATAGACATCCTATCATTATTGTTGGAAGAAATAGAGAAAGTCTAGATGATTTAGCTAATGCCATAATATCATTAGCCCCTCACAGAACTCAATTAGTTTTCTATAATGATTTTGTTGAATTAGAGGAATATAATAATATTATTCAGGAAGAATTAGATGATTTTACGATTCCTAGAATAATTGTTTGTTCTCATACAGAAGCTTCTCAATTTGCTTTAAAGAATAATTTTAAACTTACTGGATGGATAATTGCTATTAAAACTAATGATACTGTTACAAAAGATCAAATAATTTCAAAAATTGGACTGGAAGAACGTTATTTTTTAGCAATTATTTTGGACGATGAAGAACAAATTACAATTGAAAAGTATGGAAATAATTTAAAATCTTTAGATTTAAGTTTTGAAAAAAAACTATTGAAAAGAGCAATAGAAAAAAGCAAAATTTCACTTGAAAAGATGAAAAGAGTTTTAGAAAAAAAAGTAAAAATACCTTCATCTTCTGAAATAATAAAAACAGTAATAAATTTCGACGTGGAGGAAGATAAAATTCAGATGAATATTTTTAATGAAGAAATTCAAGCTTTTGCTCATGCTGGAGTCAGAGCTTTAGCAATATTATCGAGAATTGATCTTCTATATGAATTAGGAATCGATATAAAAATTTCAGATAAAACCTTTCTTCGAACTATTGATTTTGAAATTGTTAATTTTGAAAGAATTATAGAATATTTAAATTCGGAATATAGAGTAGATTTTTCAAGATATTTACAAGATGGTTGGAAATCTCGAGTTGGGGATTATGTTGATAGTTTATGGGGTTAATTTATTTAGAGGTAATTAAATGATAATAAATTATGGAAATAGGGAAATAATTATAAAAATCGTTTATTGGGGGGGAGCTATGTCAGGAAAAACTACATCTGTAAAGTACATTTTTAAAATATTTGGAAATAATTTAAAATCGATTGAAACAAGTACAGGTAGGACTTTGTTTTTTGATTTTGGGGAATTATTGATACAAAAAGGACAATGGAGATTTCATCTTCATATTTTCACATCTACTGGTCAAGATTTTTATTGTGAAACCAGACCTACTGTTTTACAAGGAGTGGATGGTGTTATTTTCGTAGCAGATTCCCAACCTAACTTTTTAAATGATAATATTAAAAGTTGGAAAGAACTTTGCTCATTAATGGAAAATTTAGAAAAAATTCCAATTGTTTTTTGTCTTAATAAAAGAGATTTAAATCCCAAAATTTCGATAAATGAATTTATAGATAAGTTGGGAATTCAAGATAAAAAGATTCTTGAAACCATCGCTCCAAATGGATATAATGTATTAGAAGCATTACAAACAATAATTAAAGAAATTTTTCATAGAAATAGTTAAAAAATTAAAATTATTTTGTCAAATGACCCTAAAATCAAAATTTTCCTGTAAAAATAAATTGATTTTATACTAATTATTACCCTGAACTTTTAATTTACTCAAATTTTTGGATTTTCTATTTTTTAAATATAGAAATGTAAAAATTGAAGATATAATTATAGAGATAAAAAATCCAAAGTTACCAAGAGTCTTTATTATAACATCACTTTTAACATTTAACTGAAAAACGAAATAACTATTAAGATTCATATCACTGCCTTCATATATAATTAAGAAATTCAATACTGTTTCATAAGCTGGCGCTAAAAAAATAAGTAAATTAACAACATTAGGTTTAGTTTTAAAATTTAAAATTCTAAAACCGTTAATAAAAATCTGTATATTTTCATTTGATAAGTCTGTTCCATTAGACGTCTGTAATTTAAATAATATTGGGAAAAAATCAAATATCTTTATTTCAGGAATAGATAGGACACTCAATTCAGTTAAAATTATTTCCTTATATGAACTCAAATTACTATAAATTGATGAATTAAAGATCTCTATTTTAAAAAGTAGTCTACCCTCTGAATTTTTATTAGGTAAATTCCGTGTTAAACTAACTTCTCCATTAATACCTTTAGAATTTCCAATAAAGATCCAATTTGAATTTGAGAAAACATAAAAATTGAAAATTTCGTCATTAATTATCGGATGATTTGTTAAATTATCAAAAATTTTGGCTGTAATTTTAATTTTATTTGAAAACAATATCTTTTTTATGGATATAGAAAAATTAATTGGACGAGTAACTACAGTTAGATTAATTTTTCTATTAAGTGTAGAATTAGTACCAAAAAGATTTGCCCAAATATCAATAACATAAGAATTCTTAAAGTAGGGGACTGTTAAATTGCTTTTATAAGTAAAATTATCTTTCCTCACAAATACTCCAGATGAAAAAGAAGAATTCCAAAATATATCTGAATCAAATTTTAGATATGCTGATAATTCTAAGCTTACAAGATCATAAGAAATGGATACATATTTTTCATTTTCAGATATTGATACATTAAATATTGTCGAATCATTATACACAGAAAATTTAATTGTATAGTTTGTGGGTTTATAAAACTCTGTCCCTTGAGTATTTATTTTAAGTGTATAATTTCCTCCAGATTTGCATGAATTTGTTTTTAATAAAATATTAACATCCCCATTTGATGTTGTTAATAGAGTTTCATTTTGTATAATACTATTATTCGGAGCATAAAGTAGAAAGTTGACATTAGAATCGCTGAATTTGAAATTATTATTATTTATATTGAAAAAATTAAACGATATATTTGTCTTTTTAGGGGATAAAATGATTTCTGGCCACTGCTGAGTTATTGTATAATTTACTTTAGATTCTGTGATAAATATCTCTTGATTTGATGTATTTTGTTTTGAATAAACAAAACTTGTCTCTATGTCTAATAGTTTTAGCATAACTTTTCCATAGTAGGTCTTATTTACATCAAATCGACTAGGATCTAAAGTAATATTTCTAGAATACGTAAAATTGTTTACAAACGTAGGAATTGTATGAAAATCTTCAGGATAATCACCAATATCCATCCAATTTTCTAATGCTACATATTTGAAAGGAGAATAATTTAAAGTATACATTCCCATAATTTGAATAATCTCACCAATTTCAACATTTCCTTCTCTTAATAAAGATATATTATATATTTCCATTTCATATAATCCAGAATTTATTAAAATTAGTTCTTTTTCACTTTGAAAATTGTTATTAATAAAATCTCCAAAAACTTGAAAATTAGAATGAAAACTTTTATAATTTTTACAAATGATTCCATTAGATTGAAAATAGAGAAGAAAAATTATTAGAAATAATAAAACCAATAAATTATTTCTTTTATTCATGTAATTCTTTATTTAAAAAACAATTTAAACCTAACATCAACACAATCGTATAATTTTTTAAAGGTACAATTTAGAACTATTTATTACTGAATATTTATTTTATTTAAACACACTAAAAGGAAAAAAAAGGATGGTTAAATCTAAAAAAATTAATGAAATTTTAAAAACAATGAAAAAAAAAGATAGCATACGTAATATTGGTATTATAGCGCATATTGATCATGGAAAGACTACATTAACTGATAGTCTATTAGCATTGGGTAAGATAATATCTTCAAATTTGGCAGGCTCACTTCGAGCTCTAGATTATTTAGAAATAGAACAAAAAAGAGGAATTACAGTTAAGACAGCAAATATTTCATTATTATATCAAATAGCTAATAAAAATTACATTATTAATTTAATTGATACTCCAGGTCATATATAAAAATAGATAGTATTTTTATAGACCATGTGGATTTAACAGCTAGAGTATCTAGAGCTTTGAGAGCGATTGATGGTGCTATTGTAGTTGTAGATGCAGTTGAAGGTTGTCAAATTCAGACAGAAATTGTAACAAAACAAGCTTTGCAAGAATGTATAAAACCAATTTTGTATATAAACAAAGTTGATCGTCTTATTAAAGAATTAAAATTAAATTCCCATGAAATTGAAAAACATTTTGAAAATATAATTGATAAATTTAACGATTATATTGAAATTTATGCAGAAGATGAATTTAAAGACAAATGGAAAATAATTCCAGAAAAAAATAATGTAGGATTTGGGTGTGCACTAAATCCTAGTTGGGGGTTTACCGTAAATACTATGTTAAATAAGAGACTAAAATTTGAAAATATTTTAAATTATTATAAAAATGGAATGGAAAAAATTAGGACTTTAAGTGGAATTTTACCTTTAGATAAATGCATATTAGATATGATAATTAATCATTTACCAAGTCCAAAAATTGCCCAAAGGTATAGAATTAAAAAAATTTGGAAAGGAAATCTAAACTCATATGTAGCACGTAATATGCAAGCATGTAATGAAAATGGACCTTTTATTATTTGTATTCATAAGATATTATTTGACAAACATGTAGGAAGAATTTCAATAGGCCGTATATTTTCAGGAACTATTAATTCAGGTGATGAAGTTTATTTATTAAATGCAAAGGAAAATAATCGAATTCAACAAATTTTCATTTCAATGGGACATAAAAGAGAAAATGTTAATTCTCTTACAGCAGGTAATATTGGAGCTTTTATAGGTCTCTCGAAAGCAACAGTAGGAGAAACCTTAACTCAAATTGAATTTAAAGATGAAATTGACCCATTTGAAAATATAAAATATGTATCGGAACCTGTTATAACGGTTTCTATTGAACCCAAACATCCAAAAGAATTACCTAAAATGTTGGATATCTTAAATAAAATTGAAGTGAATGATCCTGATATAAAAATCAATATTAATGAAGATACAGGGGAATATCTGATTTCTGGAATTGGACAATTGCATCTAGAAATTATTGCAAATGAAATGAAAAATTTAGGAATTGATATTCTAATGTCCGACCCAATTATAGTATACAGAGAAGGAATTAAACAAAGAAGTCCCTTAATTTCAATTAAAAGTCAAAACAATTTGAACTTAATTCAAATATCACTAGAACCAATAAATGAAGACCAAATTAAAGAAATCCTGAAGCATAGGAAAATTTTAGCAATAGATTACAATAATAATCTAATCATTAATAATTTAAAACAAGATTATTTGGATGATAAAATCAAACAAATTATTATAAAAGGTATTAAAATGGCTCTAAATGCAGGTCCTTTATGCGAAGAGCCAATAAAAGGATTACAAATAAATATTAATTCGTTAAAAATTGATAAAAAAACTTTAGAAGTCGATCCGCTTCAAATAATGTTAATGGGTAAAAGAGCAATTTACAACGCTTTTTTAAAAGCAGAACCTACCATTTTCGAACCAATTTATAAGATTCAAATTCAAGTTCCTATGGATTTAATAGGAATAATTACAGCTTTATTATTACAACGGAAAGGAAAGATTTTAGATGTTGAACAAAAAAGCTCTTATTCTTTTATCACTGGTCTAATTCCAGTTAAAGAATCATTTAATTTAGCTTCTGATATTCGTTCAAAGACTGCTGGCCAAGCATTTTGGCAAACAATATTTTCTCATTGGGAATTTATTCCCTACGATAGCGCTCAAAAAATCATTTCAGACATTCGTGTTAAAAAAGGTAGAAAAGCTGAAATACCTAAAGCAGATTTTTTTAATAATAATTAGTATTATTTTAAAAATAAATATAATGCAGCTGTAGTCTAGTCGGTTAGGACGGGGCAAATTGATCATTATGGATCAATTTACGGAAGCCTCCCAAGCCTCTGACCCGGGTTCGAAAGAATTAAATATTTTAGATTTATTCCAAAAATCTCGGCAGCTGCACCAAAATCATTTTTTAATATGAAGTTAGAAGTTTACTAATTTTTTTAATTGTTTTGTTTACATCTCGCCTAAAATATCTTTTATTATATTCAAAAATATTAATGAATATAAAATTACAAATATCTCCGTTTATTTTACGGATAAAGACTTTTTTGTTTTCATATGTTATTATTATATCTAAAAAAATTTGATCATTCATAATACTCAATAATGTTGCGCCCATAGCAGCCAATGAGTCAAAATCTATTTGATTGTTTCCATTTTTTGTTGAAATAACAACTAAACCTTCTTCTGAGCATAAAATACATCCTTTATTTCCATTTTTTGAATTAAGATCCTCTAAACATTCTTTTAATTTATCAATATTGTAGTTTTTTATTAAAACTGACATCGATAATCCACTTGTTCACTTAATTGTATTTTATAAATGATTAGAATTTTTGATATTTAATACCCACAAATTTTGAAAGATTAACGTTCTTGCTGAATTTATTATAAAATTATCCTCTCAAACAATATTTTCATTCATAATAATTTCTTTTATTCAATAAATTATTTTGGAACTTTTATTATTTTCATAAATTTCTCTTTTTTTCCTTTTACAAATTATTTTTCTATTAAAAAATCTATTTAAAAATCTAAAATTCTATTTAAATTTTGAAAAACAGCAATTGAATATAATATTAAAATGGGATTTCTTTGATTATTTTATTATTTATTTTAGACGGTTGTGCAATAAATTCATATATTAAAGCTCAAACCCCATTCATAGATTCTTTAAGTGAAAAAGGATTCATAAGCTTTAATTGTAAGACAGTATTTCCAACAGCAACTTATACCGGGCACTCTACAATCGTAACTGGCACTTTTCCTGAACAACATGGAATGATTGGTAATCAATTTTTTGATAGCAATGATAAAAAAGTAAAACATTTTGACTATTATGACCCTTCTGAATATATTCAAACCCAGACTCTTTTTGAAATGCTTAAATCACTAAGAACTATGGCTGTAGCAGAACCTATAACAAAAGGAGCAGATTATACATTTTCTATGAAAGAATTAAATAAAATTCCCTTAGAAGAAAGGGATGAACTAATTTTTGATAAATCTTTGAAATTATTAAGAGATTATAATATCAAATTTGGGGTAATTAATTTTGCAGGAGTTGATGGTTATGGTGAAACATTTGGTCCTGATAATAAAAAATATCTGGATGAAATATCTAAATGCGATCATTTTTTATCAAAAATCTATGAAATTATTGACGATAAATTAATAATGATAATTACCGCAGACCATGGTATGACTAAGGTATCTAGAAGATTTGATTTAAAAAGTTATTTTCAAAAAGAAGGAATATCAAGCCAATTCTTAGAATCTCATCGAGCATGTCATATTTACTCAAATGAGAACAATAAAGAAATAATAGAAGAACTCAACCAATTAAAAGAAATTGACAAAATTTTTCTGAAATCACAAACGAAGGATATTAAATTACATCATAAAAGGACTGGAGATATTGTGATTTCTGCAAATAAGGGGATTGAATTTGAAAAGGAAAATTTAAACGGGAGTCACGGTGGATATTTAAAAGAAGAAGTATACGTTCCCCTTATTATTATAAGCAAAAATTATAAACTTAAATATCCTCCGGATTATTCATCACGAACTTATTCAACTCTAGATGTTGCCCCCACTATATTAAAAATATCAAATATGCAATTAAAAACTAACTTGCCAGGTTCTCCTATTTAAGAATATCTAAATAATTTACCTTATAGGTTTTTCTTTTTTACCTGTTAAAAGAGATTCGAGCCCCACATTATTTACTTTAATAACCTTCCATCTAACGCCTGGTAGATCACCTACAGCACGACCTTTCGCCCCCCCAATACCTTCAACTAGAACTTCATCATGCTCATCAATAAAATTTAATGCTCCATCACCAGGGAGAAATGCAGTTATTTGCTTTCCGTTTTTAATAAGTTGAATACGAACACATTTACGAATTCCTGAATTTGGTTGTTTTGTTTCTATTCCAATTTTTTCTAGAACGATACCTCGTGCTTGAGGAGCACCCTCTAATGGATCTGATTTTATATTCAACTTCAATTTTCTTCTTTTATATCTAATATCCTTCCAACGGAATTTTTTTCTCTTCTTAATTAATAATCTTCCTGCAAATTCGCCTTTTGGTGATTTTAAACCTGTCGTTACATAACACCTCATTCATTATAGAACGGATAATTATTTTTTATTGTTATTAAAAAAGAATCAATAATTTTTAAAAAATTTTGCTTTTAGAATATTAGAAAAAAATTATAAATTAAAAATATCGTTTGGCAGTAAAAAAATAAATTAATTAAACATTATAATGATTAAAAATGTATATCGATGATTTAAAGGAAAATATATACACTTGTAATAGAACAAGATGTGGCTTTTGTCGCGAAAATTGCCCTGTTTATTCCGAACTTAGATATGAAGCTTATAGCTGTCGAGGTAAAATGCTTATTGCCCGAGGGTTAATTGAGGGTTCGATAAAACCTAATAAAGAGTTAATCGATTGTATTAGTTTATGTACAACGTGCGGATATTGTTTATATCGTTGTGCATTAAATAATGTTGATCTGATTGAATCTTTAAGAGCAGATTTAATAAATATGGGTCATGAGAATAAATATCATAGAATAAGTGTTAAAAATATTCTTGATTATAACAATCCCTTCAAAGAATCGAATGAAAAGCGTTCGAATTGGTCAGATGGACTACCAATTTCTAAAAGTTCAAATAAATTGTTTTTTGCAGGATGTGTTTATCCATACTTGCAACCTGAACGATTGAAAAAAATATATTGTTCTTTAATTAAATTAGGATTTAAGCTTAATTATTTTGGTGAAAATGAAAGGTGTTGCGGAGCTGTATTATCTACTACAGGATATTTAGAAAAGTTTCATGCATTATCCCTCAAAAATATTGAAATATTTAATAAAAAAGAAATTGAAAAAATTATTACTCCTTGTCCTGGTTGTTATAAAATCTTAAAGAATAAATATGTTAAACTGGAAACAAATTTTAATCCTGAAATTTTACATTATACCGAAGCTCTTGCCGATTTATTAAAAATTGGTAGAATAAATTTTCAAAATAAAATTAAAATGAAGGTAACTTGGCATGATCCTTGTGATTTAGGACGACATATGCGAATTCTAGAATATCCTAGAATTATATTAACAAGTATTCCTGGAATTGAACTCCTTGAAATGGATAATAATAAATATGAAGCTAAATGTTGTGGGGCTGGAGGAGGTATGCTTTCAGCTAATGCAGATTTAAGTATTGATATAGCAACAAAACGGTTAAATACAGCAGAAGCAACAGGTGCAGAAGCATTAGTAACAATGTGTCCGACTTGTGAATCCACATTTGAGCGAGTAATTCGTTATACTAACTCAAAACTGAAATTATACGATTTAGGAGAATTAGTATTTCAGGCTCTTTAATATTTTTTAATTTTTAAATCAAAATTTATTTTATAATACAAATTATTATTTAAGAGATTATTTTTGAATGAATTTAATTTGAGAAGTATCTTTTCCATTTCTTCTCCATTTTTAATGTATAGTGCTTCTTCAAAGATTAAATTAAATTTTTCTTCTTTCGCTTTGAATTCTGTATCTTGATTTTTTATTTGTCTTTTTATTATATCAAAAATTTTAGAACTTTTACCAATTAATTCTAAATACCGATTTGAATAAAATAAAATAGATAAAAGATAAATTGAGGGTTTATTTAATTGAAATTGTATTTTAATTTCATTAATTTTTTTATTTTCGCAGAAATTTTTGACTAATAAAACGCGATTTTCTTTTTTCATTAAGTTTAAAATGCGACCTATTAACATACGGTCTGTTTCATTTTTTACCAATTTATTTTCTTTTAAATATGGTATTAAATGTATGTCGCAAACAGATTCTAATATATCGCCCTCAAAATCAAGAAAAATCTTTTTAAATTTTTCATTAAATTGGTGTTTATAGTGTAATCCTTCATGTAATAATGTAGTTTTTAGAATTTCATTTGTTGTAAAATACCACCTTGAAGGGCAAAAATAAAACCATAGACTTTTTATAAAAATGTTATTAAATTCGAATTTGGGCTCTATCATCGCTAATGGGAACAGTTCATTAACAAAACTATGCAAATTTATATAAATTGGTATCTTTTCGGTAATATTATAGATCTTATAAAATATTTTCATCAATTTGTCTATTAATTTTTGAATTTTAAATTTAAATTCAACATCATTTTCATTATATATTTCATCTCTTATTTTTACAGCAAATTCTAACATTAATCAATTTCTCCTTCGACAAAAAACCGTTATTTTTAATTTATTAATATCTATAAAAAAAGTAGTTGATTTTTATTGAAAATTCTTAAAAATAGAGGCATGCACTTAATTTCGAAAAAAATTCATATTATAATAGATCCTACAACAATTTCCTCAGCAAATGATGCCGATCTAGTTCTTATCAGCCATGCTCACATAGATCATATTAAAAATGTGGAAAAAATTAATCCACTGAAAATTTTAAGCAGACCTACATTCGATTTATTGTCATCTAATCTGAAAAAAAATTGTAAAATTACAAATTTTAAGATTATAGAGCCATATAATAGTCCTAAAGATGAAATAAATATTCAAGGATGTAAAATAAGTGCATTTCATGCAGGACATTGCTTAGGAAGTTTTCAATTTAGAATTAAACTGAATAATAAGATAATTTTGTATACTGGCGATTTTTGTCTTGAAAGCCGTTTTGGAATGAATAAAGCTCCATTATTGAAATGTAATAACGGGATTTTTATTACAGACGATACATATTTTTCTCAAGAATATGTTTTTCCAACTCGAAAAACCTTATATCCTAAAATTCTTAGCTGGTTTAAGGAAACCTTAGAAAAAAATGAAGAAATAATTATCATTGCCCAGCGATTAGGAGTTCAACAAGAAATTACAGCACTTTTAAACTATTCTACATTAAATTGCAGTTTATTCACTCATCCTTCGATATACAAAGCAAATGAAATTCATTCTTCTTATTTGCCTTTAGGAAAATTTCAATATAAAAGACATCCTTTAGAAAAGAAACGACAGAATAAAACTTTAACTTCGTATTTTAATTCAAAAAATCGGAATGGAAATAATAAAAAATATAATTCCAAATCTGTTATTTTATTACCTTACTATTATGTTAGAAAAATTAGAGAATTAGAGGAAAAATATAATAGAAACTCTATAATGATTGCTACGGGTTGGGCTAAAACACAAAATTTCAGAGTAAAATCTTTTCCACTTTCCTCACATGCAGGTTATGACCAAATTTTAGATTATCAAAAATATTCTCGAGCGCAAAAAACATTTTTCTTTTAAATCCTAACTAATAGGAAACTTGCCAAAATTTTCTTCATATCTAATTTTTATATCATCAAAATCAAACTCTTGATTTTGTGGCACAGATGACTCTACAGAAAAAGAACTAACTATTGAACCCAATTTACATGAATCTTCTAAACTGATATTATAATAAATACCGGTAAGTAATCCCGCTCTGTAAGCATCTCCGGCACCAGTTGTATCAAGCACTATTTTGGGTTTTGCTGCAGATATATGAATTTTATCATCAATCCGACAGATTTTTGACCCTTTCGCTCCAAGTGTAATTATAATGTTATTAACCAATTGATTAATTTGGTCTTCTGCAAGTTTGGTCTTCTTTTTTAAAATTTCTAACTCAGATTCATTCAATATTAGATATTTTGATTTTTTTAGGATTTTCAATAAATCTCCTTTTGAAAATTCGTTAATTTGCTGCCCCGGATCAAAAATCATTAGGATTTTTAAATCTTCTAGTTGAACAGCAAAATTTTTCATTGAATTTATTGGATTAGGTGCATTTATTGCAATTTTAATATCCTCATTTGGATATATTTTTTCTGATATTTTAATTTTATAAGCATTTTGAAGTGCTCCCGCACAAAAAATGTTAATTTTATCATGATCTTTATCGTATATTATAAAACAAGCTGCAGTATTTTCTTTTTCATAAATATCTACTCTTAAATCTGTTCCCATTTTTTCTAATAGCTTCCCATATTCTAAAAAATCTTTACCAGCTACTGAAATTAAAATATTTTTTATATTCAATTTTCCCAGATTATAGGAGATATTTCCTGCAGTACCACCCCTGCAAATCTCAAATTTATCAACAACAAAAGAACCATCTATATTGTTTCGTTCCCCAATGACAATATTTTTTTCAAAAAAATCAGGATAATGCATTAAATTATCAAATACTAAAGATCCTAAAATTAATACTTTAGAATTTTTGCTCATTGGATTTTCCTTGCTTTTATATGCAATTCTATTTATTTATTAATCAATTATTTTAATTAATTATTCATTTTAAAGATTTTCAATATTTTTAATTTATTGATTAAAGGAAAAATACTTAGTTCATAAGAAAATTAGAAAATAACTCAAAAATATCTTTAAAAAATTTAAATAAAAATGATAAATTCATTGATTTAATTTATCTATTACACCTAGATTATAGATTCTTCTATATTTCGGATTCTTCCAGCCATATTTTAACCGATTTTCTAATTTTTTCAATCCAAAATGTTTCATTGTTTCCTTTAGAGGCTCAAAATTAATTGGCTTATTAATTTCATCTAAAGCTTGTTGTTTAGTTACAAGTCCACTCAGTATCCTATATGACCAAAGCTTTCTTTTCGCATCAAAGCTCATAATGGCATTAACTATACCACCTGCTTGACAATCAGTTCCTACAATTTCACCTGAAGGTAATTTTGGCGTTTTCCAATTATATTTTTTTAATAAATCCATGAGTTCTGTTTTTTTAGAAATTTCAATTGCAGTGAGCGGTATATATTTTATTTTTTTGTTTATTTCATTAAATTTTCGTTTTTCTTCTTCAGTTAACCAATAACATTTGAGTGGTTCAATAGTTCGTAAAAATTCTCCCTTTAGCTCCTCAAAATGTTCATTATTTTTTGAATAACTATTCAAAAGTGTAATTATCTTTTTGATAATATGCTTATAATCATTTAATAATTGACCAAATTGGGGAATATATTGATAAAACTGATTAAAATTTTTATTTATTTCATTCTGATTTTCTCTCCATTTTTGGTCTAAATAAGCTCCATAAATTTCCCATAAATCTATTCCGTTTATAACAATTGGAATATCATATTTTAAGAGGATTTTTGATGATATTGGAATAAACATAAGACTTCCACAAACTTTACAACAAATTGCAGTAATATTCATGGTTTGCATTCCAAATTTAAATATATTTCCAAAGATTTTTTTGGGGATTTTAATATTTATATGGTCTACTCCTAAATCATCCGTTAAATTTCTTATATTTTCTGTAGTTTGCTTGAAATGGTTTCCCCTATCTAAAGTAAATGCTAATAAGTTTAAATCATACTTTTCTTTTGCTAAAATTAATGCAGCAGAACTGTCCTTTCCACCACTCAGCCACAATATAGCATCATATTCATGTTTTTCTTTTTTCACTTTTTCAAATATTTTCGGTAATTCATTTATTACTTTTCCTTTAAGAGCAAAAAAATTTCCTTTATCATATAGATCCTGGTTGCATAAAGAACATAGTCCATTTTCCTCAATTTTTATTGTTCTATTTGTTGAAGGATCAAAATAATTTATATTGAAACAATTATTACAAACATTTTCTTTCTTATTTATAGATTTATGACTAACCAGCTTTATCACCTTTGAAAATTTGAGTAATTGTTATTCATATCTTTAAGAAAGTTATTTAAACTACACTCTTAAAATCAAAAAAATTGCTCAATTTTATTAAAAACCGTAAATAGTTGTTAAGAAAAAATAATTCGACTTAATACTATTAAGAAAATAATCACTGAATTGTAAATTATATTCTGATGTTAAATTTGGTGCGGGAGATGGGTTTTCCGGGATTTCTTATCCATTCGAACCCATGCAGGCCTACGCCACTGGGTCCTAAGCCCAGCTCCTTTGACCAACTCGGACACTCCCGCCTGATAATATAAAAAGGGCCGGAATCGGGATTTGAACCCGAGTTAAGGGAGCCACAATCCCTCATACTACCACTATACTATTCCGGCCATTGATTTTTTTGATGGTGGACCGGCCGGGCTTCGATCCCGGGACATATGGTTGATTTTAATAATTTTTTCAATCTCCACGTTGCAAGCGTGGCGATCATACCAGGCTGATCTACCGGCCCACTAATTTTTTTCAGCCTTTTCTTATTCTTTCACATCAGCTATTATATTTAAAATTTATTAAATCAATAATTTTTTTTTGTATTTAAATCATTAAAAGTAACATACATTTAAAAATAAACGAATAATTTATAGAAAATTTCGTCGTTATTGATTTTTTTATTCAGGTTTTTGCATTTTATTGAAATTATAACGTTTTCTTGATTTCCATTCTTCTATTTTACTAGCATTCCAGCCAGTTAATCTACTATAATATCCAGTAATTCTACTCCACCATTCTAATTTTTCTGATGATGCACCACATTGTGGACACGCTGTATAAATACCATTTAGAAATTTTTGACATTCAAGACATTGAGTGAAATCCTTTGTGTATGCCCAATATGCAGTGGGAGTATTAAAAGCGATTTTTTTAGTAAGTTTCCAAAGTCCTTCGGGATCCGGATAAGATTCACCTAACCAAACATGAGTGATTACTCCACCTTGAACAATCGGATGAAATTCACTTTGTTTTTGAATACGTTCAAAAAGAGGTATATCAGCGGAATAACGAAGGTGATCTGAATTAGTATAATAGACAGCGTTTAGCTCTGGATTACCTTGGACAATAGCTTTATTTGGATAATGTTTTAAATCTAGGTAAGCAAAACGCCCAGATGTAGATTCTGCAGGTTGTTCCCAAAGAGAAAATTTAAAAGAATTTTCTGTTGTGAATTCATCACATTTCTTTGCCATATGCTTTAAAATCTTTTTTCCTAATATAAAAGCTTCTTTATTTTCATGTAGTTCATGATTAGTTATAGAAAGAACACATTCATTTAAACCAACAAATCCTATATTCACCGACTGTTTTCGCAAATCGAGGAGACGAGTACCATCATCTACTTGACGAGAAGATAATGGTAATAACCCAGATTCTAATCTTTTCCCAATTAATTTTCGCTTAATTAACAAAATATCCCTTATTAATAGCATATAATCATCTAGAATTTCAAAGAATTTATCTTCTTTGCCTTTAGATATATAAGCATAACGAGGAAGATTTAGGCTTACACTTTGTAAACTCCCTAAATTAATATAAGATTTAGACCAATCAAAAAGTTCAGGATCATCACAAATTTTTCGAATCCCTTCTGGAGTTAAAATTAGTCTACAACATTGTGAATGCACTTCGTCTGGCATCCAATCCGCAACCAAATTTAAATAATAAGGATTTCCGAATTTTGCTGTTTCTTCACTAATTAATAAATAATCTTCTTCAAATTCACGTATCCATTCTTTTTTTAATTTAATTTCATGTTTAGGAAAATTAAAAAGACGTCCTATTCCATCTCCTTTAAAGTAAACCTTGCTTAAAGCTTTAAAAAGTGCATTGCATTCATCTAAATAATCTCCATATACACCATCATATTTTCCTTCAAAACTCACTGCTTGAACATCTCTTAAATTATCAGGAATTGTAGGGACACAAGAAATAGAAGTAAAAGGTATTTGTCCTCCTCGTGAGGCATATATTTGATTAGATTCAAAAACGAAACTTTGTGCCATTTGTTCAATTTCTTTTTCGGATAAACCTTTTAAATATGGAGCTAGAAAAACTGTAAAATTATCATAACCTAATCCACCTGAAAATTCGCCTGTAATTAAACCAAGCCATTTTGCAGCATGGAGAAAAGCCACGATTGGATGTTTTGCAGGTTTTGATACTGCCGAATATGGCCAATTAACTGGGGGTAATCCATTTTTTAAAATAATCCTAAGATCAAATTCTTGACAAAAAGGGCGAAGATCAAAATAAGGCAACATATGAATATGAATATCACCTTTTAAATGCGCTTTTGATTGTTTTTCAGTTAATAATCTAAGTAATGAATATTCTGAAGAAATTCTATCAGCGCACCAACTATGAATCGACATAGGGTTTTGATATTGATTTGCATTTTCTTTAATTCCTATTTCAATGAAATTTTCATAGTCCATTAAGGGCATTCCAATTCGAGTATATCTTTTACGTGCTTCTAATAGTCCAATTTCAGCTAAAACAGAGCAACACATTTCTCTAATTGCCGGACCTGAAAGCCATTGTATGTTTGCGTTAATAATCCGTTTAAGTACCATATCAGTGACCTTATGGGCTACATTTTCATTAATGGTTGTCTCAGAAATTAAGCTATGTATGATTTTTTTAGAATCAAATGGTTCAACATCTCCGTTTGTAGTCCTAACCACTAATCTCCTGGCTTTAATAATATTTTCACTAGACTCTATTGCAAATTTTTCTGTCAAATTATCACTCATCTTAAAATTTTTATTTAAAAGGCTAAAATTAGCAGCCATTACTAATTAATAATAGATCTTAATTTATGTCATGTTAAAACTAATCATATATTAAGCATATATAATATAGATTGAAAAATAATAAATATAATGTTATTAAAAGAGAACTTTTCATAATAGTTTTAATTTGGTTAATTATCTCTTTTTTTAAGATATTATGGGAATATTCTACTGATATTATTAAATCTAAAATGTTTGTAGCACTGATTTTATCTTAATAACATCTTTTAGACTAGTGGTTAAAGATGAAAATACAAGACATTTTTATAATGAAAGACGGATTACCAATATTTCACTATAAACAGCCTAATATAAGACTTAGAAAACCAGTTGATGATACATTATTCGCTGGATTCTTAAGTGCTATAATTAATTTTACAAAAGAAACAGGTTTAGGGGTTCCCACATTTTATATTACAGACTCTATAAAATTCTCATTCTTCGAACAATCTGATCTCTTATTTATTATATGCAGTAAGCCGGAATTCGCAAATTCATGCATTGATGAACTCTTCATAAAAATCTCATCCTTGGTTTTAAATCAGATTAAAGAACAAATAACACCATTAAACTTCAATGATATTAATTCAGCTATAAATCAATTCTTAAATGATTTACAAAAGAAAGATGAATTATTATTGCAACCCATCAAAAAAAGTCATCATAATGAAAGATATTTCAGAGAAATAATTCCAAAGAGGCATATTAATAATGACGATAATATCCGAAATAATCGACGGAAATTATTCAGATTAATTAATGGAGAAAATTCGATTTATGATTTAGCAATGCAAATGAACTCACATCCTTCAAAAATTTTAAGTATATTAAGAGCATACCAAAAAGAGGGAATTATTAGCTTTTAGAATCTTGATATTGTATTCAATGAAAAAATTGAATAAAATTTTAAAGTTTAATAGTCTATAACCGTATTATATTAAATGTATTTCTCTAAAAGAGATTAAAATAAAAAAAAATAAGATTAAAGGTAAAATTTTGAACTATTTTAATATCCTTTGACTGCTAAATCGATATCGCCCTTAGTAATTTTCTTTCTTTTGGAATGTTTGGCAAGTACAGCAGCTCTTTTAGTTAATCCAACTGATTTATCTTGCAACCATCCAATCAAATGATCTACTGCATCTCTAGATACGATTTTTGCGCCAGCATCCGCCATTAGACTTCTTAAAGGACTCCAAGCGAAATATCTTTTTTTTGCCATATTTCTTACCTCATATTGACTTTTAAATTTTTTAAACCATTAGACTATAAGACATCAATTAAAATATTTAAGTTTTTTTTTTTTTTTTGTCGCACTAGTTCGGTCATTGAAAAATTTGGTAAAGCACCAATGCCAAATTTGCATAAAAATTAAGGTGATCAATCGGTGAAATAGGTTTTTCGCGCGCATAATATCAGATAATTTCAAAATAACCATTTTTAAAATGTCTTCTTTAATAGATATTTTTTAAAAAATTGAATAAACCTTGACTTGATTTTTTGAAAATTTTCAAAATTTAATAAGTAATTTCAAAAATGCACTATTAAAAAAAATAGAAAAAAACAAAATTTTAATTTCTTAATTAATACTATTAATTAAAGCGTCCTTAAATGCTGAAGCTTGTTCTCCATTAATATCACAGAGTATTATTGAATCTACAGTAACGTTAACAGTTGTGTTAAAATAATTAATTAGTCCATCTACGATTGCTTGTGCTGCTTTGTTCTTAGGAATTTTTCCAGCACCTGTTCCCATAGCAGGAAAGGCTACACTTTTAATTATACCCGGATCCTTTAAATTAGATTCATAAACTCTTTGCATAACCCCTCTTACAGCACTCTTAATTCGATTCAGACTTGAAGGCTCAACCGGTTTATTCATTGTTGGTGCATGGATAATATATTTAATTTTTGATTCTAATTTTCCCGCAGATGTTAAGATTGCTTTTCCTATTGGGCATAACCCACCCATTTTTTTTACTGCATTAATTGCTTCATCTTCAACTTCTTGTCCCGCTGCATTTTTTATTACTTTAGCTACTCCACCACCCATTTTCATAAGGCTATTTGCAGCATTCACAATTGCGTCAACTTTTAGTTCTATTATGCTACCATGAACTACTGTTATCTTTGTCTCATTGTAATTTGTTTCAAATAGTTTTGACGTTTTAATCACCTAAAAAAGGGCTAATTAAATGGATAGAGAATTTTTGTTTTATCAATTTTATTTAAAAATAATAAAGTATTTTATGGTTAGAAAAATGTAGCAAAAGAAAGACTTACATAAAAGATCTTAAAAAGAATTTTACTATAACCCAATAAAATCATTATATAACTTTTTAAGGAAAGAGAAATCAAAAATTTAAATTTAAACTTTAATTAAATTTGCTAAATTTATCAAAATATCTTCCATTATATTTCTATTTAACTCAATACACATTTTTTTCGTTAGTAAGAAATTATTTGGCTTTTTATATTTATTTATTAGTAATTAATATAAGTCGCATTTTTTGGAGATCTGATGTAATGAACAAGTCATTTCTGTTAAACGAGCTATTAAGAGAATTTGAATCGAATACCCCTGTCAAAATTAGTGCAATTGTTTCAAGAGATGGGTTAATAATTGCATCCATTAACGATTATCAACTTAATGAAGATTCAATAGCTGGATTAGCTGCTGATATTACAATACTTAGTGAACGAACAATGAAAGAATTATTAAATACAACTGTTAGAAGATTAATTATTGATTCTGAAGAAGGATCTATTATTTTAATACCTGCTGGAGAAGAGGCGATCATTTTTTCATTAATTCCTAATATAAAAAATTTAGGAATTGTAATATTTAATTTGGGAAAGTTAGCTTATAAAGTTGAAAAAACTCTAAAGTAATTAGAGGAATTCAGTGTATTTCAGAATAATTTTTCAATAATAAAATTTATTTATGACATTTAAAATCTTGATGATTCCCAAAGATCAAACAAATTTTTTAGAGCTCTGATTTTAACATTTTCAATTCTAAATCTATATATTCTAATTCTTCCAAAAACTTTTTCTTGTAGTATATTTTCATTAGCTAAGAATTTTAAATGATTTGAACAAGAACCATGATTCAAATTTGCTCGCTTTGCAATTTCTGAAATATTTAATTCACCCTCTTTTGCTAAAATCATTAGCACTTTAATTCTTCCCCTAGAAGAAAAAATATCCTCTATAGGTGGAAGATTATCATTTAAAAGAACATCATTAAATTCCATTAGACTTCTATCTCTTTTTCTAGTTGAGAAATAAGGTTATATTCAATAGTTTCTGAAGGTACATCTGAAAGTCCAATTAATGTTGTTTTCCCTCGAATTCCTGGTCCTGACAATTTAGAATTAATTATTCCTAAATTACTTAATTCTTGAATATTCTCCCAAATTTTTGTATGTTTTTTTGCTTTTGTTTGATATTCTTCACAAATTAAAATATAACCATTTTCTACTTCTTTCATTGTAAGATAAGCTTTTTCTTTGTGTTTAAATTGCCTGGCTATTGTCAATAGTAATAATTTTTGATCTAAAGTTAAACTATGAATTAAATCGGATCTAATTACGGGACTAATATGCGATTTTGCTTGTCTAACATATTCAGGGGAAACTTGTGGACTTTGACTTAAATCTACATATTTTCCAGCACGCCATAGTAGTTCTAATGCATAACGAGCATCACCAAATTCTGATGCAATATCTGAAATTAAGTGTAATGATTCATCTAAAACTGTATTATCATAAAAAGCTTCATTACATCGCATTTTTAGAACGTCATATAATTGAGAAGAAGAATATTTTTCAAAGAATATATGATTTTTTTGTAATGTGCTAATAGTCCCTTTTTCCAAAGTTTTTATAAAATTTAAGTCTTTAGCAATAATTATTAATGAAAGTCTTTGAACTGGATTTAATTCATCATCCATCAAACGAGTTAAATCATATAACAGTTGATTTTCCTTAATACTTAAATCATCAAGTGCTAAAATCAAAAAATAATCATCTATTTCAAGGATCTCTATTAAAATTCGGAGTAATTCTTCCGAAGAAAATCCTCGTTTTGGTATAGCTTTATTAAAGGCTCTAATAACATTCTTTAATATCATATATTCAGTTTTATTGATTCTACAATTCAAATGTAAGAACTTAAATTTTATATCCCTTTTCTCAGCAGTATTTTCAATCATAGCACCAAATCTTTTTATAACTGCAGTTTTTCCTGTGCCATTTGAGCCATGAATAATTACTTTTTGGCTCATTCCACCCGGTTTTTCAATAATTACTTTAAAAAATTGTGCTAATTGTCTTAATTTTTCGTTTCTATGAGGCAAATAAAGAGGAACATAATCAAAAGAAAGCTTTGATTCATCTTTAAAAATTGAATGTTTTTTAAGTTCTTCTTCTAAAATATTATAATTATTGTTCATCATTTTATAAATAGCTCTCAGTCACTTTTTTGAAAGTAAATAATATTAAATTTTTAATGCACATTTAAAAATTGAAAGAGAGGCTTTCAGAAAAGTGAATATGCAAGTTAATTGATAAGTTTATAAAATCAAATTGATTTATTTTATAATATCAATAATCTATTAGAAGGTCATTTAATTAAATCTTCAATTAAAATTCTACGGTTCTTTAAGTTCTATTACAAAGATAAACGAATTAAATTTAATAATAGAAAAAGATCAATTACTCTTAAAAGAATTAATAATCCAACTTTCCAATAAATATGGATCTGAATTCAAAAAATACGTTTTAACTGAAAATAAAAATAAAATCAGGCCTTATATTATTATTCTAATCAATGAGATCTCTGTAGATTTATTAAATAACTTGAATACTATCTTAAAAAATAACGATATTATTACTTTTCTTCCATCAATACATGGAGGAAATTAAGATTAAATTTTTGGAATTCAAACCAATTTAAGTTAAATTGCTGTTTTAAACTAAAATTCTCATAAGATCTTCAGCTATGAATGAATGAGGAAAAATATTTCTTGCTTGAAGTTCTAAAATAGAACTATTATTTTCATATCTTGAACTTATATGGAAAAGGATTAATTTTTTTACATTCGCATTTTTAGCTAGTTTTGCTGCTTCAACTACTGTTGAATGTCCCCCAATTGTAGCAAAGTCCTTTAAATTTTCTTCAAACATGCCATCATGAATTAGTAAATCTGCGTTCTTACTTAAATCTTCTGTCTTAATTGTAGGACGAGTATCTGTACAATATAATATTTTTTTTCCGGGTTTTATATTACCTAAAACTTGAGAAGGTTGGATAACTCTTCCATTATTTAAATAAATACTTTCTCCTGATTTTAATTTTCCCCATAAAGGGCCTTTTGGAATGTTTAACGATTTGGCCTTTTCAACATCGAATTTTGCAGTTGGTTTTTCAATAATAATAAATCCTAATGTAAATATCCTATGTTCTAAAGGAAAACACGTAATTTTGTAATTTAAAAATTCAAAATTTTCCTCTCCGTTTATTTCAACTATTTCTAAAGGATATGTTAAATCAAAATGCATTGTATCAATAACGTTATTTATAAATTCTTTAATCCCCTTGGGTCCATAAATTGAAAGATTTTTTTCTCTTTTACCTAAAGCTAATGACATCACTAAACCAGGTAAACCAGTAATATGATCGCCATGTAAATGCGAAAGAAAAATCTTATTAATCTTAAAAAAACTGATTTTTGCTTTTCTAAATTGAAGTTGTGTGCCTTAGTGAAAACTACAATTAATTAGTTTTTTTCACCGCAATCAAAAAGCAAAAAATCATCTTCTCTTTTTATCATTATTGCAGGCAAACTGCGTGTAACAGTTGGAACTGTCCCAGATGTTCCTAAAAAAATTATTTCCATATTTATTTCATTTCTCATTTTTTTTGAATTACATATATTCTTCTAGTTAACGAAGAATGTATATATTGATTAAACTCATTTATAATTTCAAAATATAAATTATCTATCAACTCGACTAACTTGATATGGGATGGCAACGCCAATGTAATTAACTGATTTTTTAAAATTAAATCACTCATTTCTAAAAAGAAATTTTCTATTAAGAGAATTAGTGGTTTTTTATATGTGGAACTACTCCTGCCATACGGTGGATCGGTTGCTATACCAGATACTGATCTTAACGGAATATGATTAGAATCACTTAATAATAGTTCCATATTTTTTACTCCAATTTTTATAAGATTTCTTTTCGCACCGCTTATCATTTTATGATTAATATCTATTCCTATTAATTTATTACATCCAACTAAAAAAGCTTCAATTAAAATACTTCCAGTTCCACAAAAAGGATCAAGAAAAATATCAGTTTCTTTGATTTGAGATAAATTAACCATAACCCTAGCCAATAGTGGATTTAATGCACTTGGATGAAAAAAGGGTCTAGATTTAAGTGAATTTGGCTTAAAATTGCTTCTTATTTTTTGTGCGTTATTAATACCAAAAACAAATTTGTTTTTAACAAAAACTCCATAAAATAGAATATCAGGATTTAATAAATCAACCCTTATCTTTTTTTTAATTTTATTAAAAATAATTCTTCCAATTATTCTTTCAAAATATTCAGAATTAATATCTTTAAGTCCAATTTTTTGAATTCTTACTGCAAAAGATTTTTTATTTTCAATTTTTTTATTTAAATCTATCCTTTTTAAGGATTCAATAATGTCATGCTCTTCAATAGAACTTACCATTAATAATTCAGAAATATCATGTGTAAGGGCTGCTCTTGAAGCAATATAATTTGAAATATTTTTTTCAGATGAGATAATTAAAAGACGATCTATTAGTTTTACATTAAAAAATTTAGTATTTTTTGATTTAAAAAGGGAAATTATTTCAAATTTAGATAAATTTATATTTTCACCACTGAGCGTTAAAAAAAATGTTTTTTTAGATACCATTTTTAAACAATTATTTTGTTAAGAAATCGGCTAATAAAGGAGCAACACTAATTTTACTACATTCTGAAGGAATACAATCAGTCGCAATAATTTCTTTTGCTCCTGCCTGAAGAATTCTATATTTTGCATTCTGAATTAGTAATGGATGTGTACATACCGCATATATATTATTTGCACCTTGGTTCTTAGCCATTTTTATTGCTCTTGCCATAGTACCACCTGTGGAAATAATATCATCAATAAATATGACATCACGGGTCTTAATAGATAAATCTTTCATTTGAATTGAAATTTCCCCTGTATTTAAATCACGTTTTTTGGTTAGACAATTGCAATCCGCATTTATGAAATCTGCTACTATCTTTGATCTATTTAAGGCTCCTTCATCAGGTGCAATCACACATGGGTCTTTTAAGTTAAGAATTTTAAAATATTTACCAAATAGTGGCATAGCTGACAGATTTTTTACCTCAATCTTCTTACTAAAATAATCTAAAACTTTTTCTGAATGTATATCTACAGTCAAAAATTTTTTTAATAAGGGCTCTCCAATTTTTTCTATAATTTTACAGACAATTTCAGCAGTTAAAGGTTCTCCCTTTAAAAAACGTTTATCTTGACGACTATAACATAGATATGGAACTATTAAAATTATAGATCTTGGCAGTAAACTTTTTAATCCGTCAAGAATCATTAATAATTCCATTAAATTATTATCTTGAGGTGAATAAGTAGATTGAATTAGTATAACTTCTTGATTTTTTATTGTCTTACCATTCTCTATTTTAATATAATGTTCACCATCTGGAAAATTTTTAAATTTTACTTGTACTATTTCTGCATTAATTAATTTTGCAACTTTAATTCCAAGGATTTGGGAAGCTGGTCCAGGGATAATAATCATTTTGAAATTCTCCTAAATAATATAAATAATTCTAATTTGTAGTCGATTCTTTAATAATTGTTTTCTAATTAAAAAATATTTTAAAATCTAATCTAATTTATTATATGATTTTTAATTAAATTTTAAATTTATTTCCTAACCAATATTTTTTTTAGGCGATTTTTTTGAAAAAACCAGCTTTATATTATAAGAAATTAGAGAATGATGTAGTTCAATGTAAAATATGTCCAAGAATGTGTAAAATATATCCAAATAAAATTGGAATTTGTGGAACTAGAAAAAATGAGGGAGGAAGATTATATACTTTAATTTATGGTTCATTATCTTCAATTGCAATTGACCCAATAGAAAAAAAACCTCTTTACAATTTTTTCCCAGGTTCAAGTGCCTTTTCTATATCATCAGTTGGATGTTCACTTCATTGTAAACATTGTCAAAACTATTCAATTTCACAAACAAATGTAGAAAGCACCAAAAGATTTCTTAAAGAAAAAACTTCAGACGATGTAGTTGAGATGGCTGCTTCAAATAATTGTACTAGCATTGCTTATACTTATAATGAACCACTTATCTGGTTTGAATTTATCCTAGATACTATAAAACTTGCAAAAAAAGCGGAAATCAAAAATATACTCGTTACTAATGGTTATATTAATCTTGATCCACTCGAAGAACTAATAAAGGCTGGGGTAGATGCCGCAAATGTCGATATCAAAGCTTTTACTGATGAATTTTATCAAAAAGTTTGTTTAACTCCAAAAGGCGGATTTAATCGAGTAATAGAAGCAACCGAATATATGCATAAAAAAGGTGTATTTGTGGAATGTACTAATTTAATTATACCAGGTTATAATGATGATCTGAGTGAAATTACAAATTTAGCTAAATGGGTTAAAAATTCTTTGGCTATTGATGTGCCTCTTCATTTTTCAGCTTATAGACCAATGTATAAATTGAATGCACCACGTACGCCATATGAAACGATTATAAACGCATGCAAAATAGCTTATGAAGAAGTTGGATTGCATTATGTCTATGCGGGTAACGTTTCTATTGATGAATATGAAAATACATATTGCCCAAAGTGTAGAAATACCATTATTAAACGTGTGGGCTATTCAATAACTCTCAAAAATTTAACCCAAAAAAATACTTGCTCAAATTGTGATACTAAAATAAAAATAAAAGGTAATGTTAAAACGGGAAGGAGAAAACTTTCTTTTTTTTAAATTAATGGCATTTTTTAACCTTAATTTTTGATTTCCTTTATTTTAAATCATATAATGAATCTTAAAATTGACTCTCAAAAAAATAGTGGCGTTTTAATAACCTTTTTTTAAAATATATTGAAAAAAGATGGGGTACAATTGTGGTAGAATTAACAGTGGAAAAGGTCTTGTTAATTAGTATTGGATTAGTATTTGCTTTATTGATAGGATTTCCATTAATTATCAATATTCTTGAAATGATCAAAGTAGCAATAAATGGGGTAGGTTAAAAGTAAAATCTATTCAATTATTTTTTCCTTTAATATTGTTAAATAATTCTTCTAATAATTTTGGAATTCCCTTTCCTTGAGTAGCTATTATAAAAAATATACTCTGTTTAAATATTTCGTTTTCTAAAATAATTTCAAGTCTTTCCTTTGAAATTAGGTCGATTTTATTAAATATTAATAATATAGGAATTTTTGGGAAGAAATCACAAATCTCTCTATATAAATTTATTTGATTATTTATCGGATAGCCACAAGTTTCAGAAGGATCTATTATAAAAGCAATTTTTTTTGCCAGATATTTCAAGGCGATAATTGCTTGTAATTCTATTTTATTACGTTTTAATAATTCTCTATCTAATAATCCGGGAGTATCCAATATTTGAAATCGTAAATTATTAAATGTAGTATAACCGATATTGATAGATTTTGTTGTAAATGGATAATAATCTATTTTTGGAGTTGCTGAAGAAATATTTTTTACGAGGGAACTTTTTCCAACATTTGGATATCCTGCAACAACTATTGTTGGAATATCAAATGAGACCGAAGGCAACTTAATTAAAATGCTTCTAATATTTCTTAATTCTTCTAATTTTTTGTCCATTCTATAAATTATTGACGAAATTCTACCATAAAATCTTACTCTTTCTTGTGCTATATCTTTCGGATTTTCAAATGATCGAATTCTCCTTACTGCTTTATTTAAAATTTTCCCTATAACATTATAATTTCCAGTTAGTGAGCCAAGTAATTTTTTAACATTTTTAACATTTACCAAAATATTTGTTAATTCATAGTAAAAAGGGTGAAGTTTATCAAAGGTAGGAAAAGATTTAACAATTTTTATAATCTTATTCTTAATAAATTGTGCTACATGATTAATTCTTTTTATTTCCTTTAGTCTTGCCTTTTTTTTGGATGAAAATTTTGGATTAACTTTTAAATCTAGTTTAGAAGTTTTGTGAAATGAAATATCTAATAATTCTTGTGAATGTGGGATATACGTTATTTTAAAAGGATTCATTATACTATCTCATTTTTTTAAATATATTATTTCATTTGTTTCTTTATTCTTAATCTCAATTATCCTATGAAATGGGATATGCGTTATATTTCCATTATCTTTATATGAAAAAAAATTCTGAGTAATATCTCTTAATTGTTTGGATTCAATAGTTTTTCTGTTTCTCGGAATTCCTCTATGAATAAATGTCACAAGAAAATCTTTCCTTTTTAATTGAGGATCCCATTTAATTTTATTCAATAATGATCTTATTTCACTAGGCAATTTTTAACCCTAAGATAATAATAAAAGTAGATAAAGAAAATATTTTAGAGTAATTTTACAATATTTAATTGTATATAAAAATGAATAATTGGTGAATTAAATGTCTTATGGAATATCATGGGCACCGGGAGCCACGACTTGTGGCCTCGTGTGTAAAGATGGAGTAGTTTTAGCTTCTGAAAAAAGAGTTCATTTTGCTGGTAGGGTAATAAGCAAAACTGGCAAGAAAGTTTTTAAAGTTACTGATTGGATAGGGATAGCTTGCGCTGGTCTTATCTCAGATTTTCAAATACTTACTAGTACTATTAGAGCTTATACTTCATTATTCAGTTTTGAAAGGGGAAGAAAAATTTCAGTTAAAAGTACTGCAAAATTTATGTCTGGTGTATTATATTCCAGGCGCTGGTTTCCGTATTTTACAGATACTTTAGTAGGCGGAATTGACGCTAAGGGCGGTCAATTATTTGCACTTGATTTGATTGGTTCACTCATAGATGATGTCTATGCTGCGATTGGAACAGGAGCTCAAGTGGCAATAGGAGTATTGGAAGAAGAATATAAAGAAAATATGTCGCTTGAAGAAGGTAAACAACTTTTAATAAAAGCAATAAAATCTGCTTCTGAAAGAGATCCGTTATCTGGAAATGGAATAGATGTTCTATTAATAAGTCAAAAAGGGGCCGAATTTTCGGAAATTAATTTATAATTGAAAAATTAGATTAAAAAAATTCTAATTTTTATTTAAAAAATATCTTTTTAATTTTAAAACTAATTATTTTTTTGTAAGTTTTTTGGAAAATTTATTTCTAAATGTTTCTCTTTGGGGAAATAAAATGAATGTAAATAACGAAAGAAATGATTTAAATTGGCTAAAAGAAGAAAAATTTATTTCAGATAATACAAAAATTATTGCATTTTTAACCGAATTTAATAATGGAGTTATGATTTTTTTAACAGATAAAAATTATAGAATTGGCACAATAGCAATTGCTGTTCCAATGAAATTGGATAATTTAAATCAAATTAATTCGTCTACAATACCACTTATGTTTGGAGTAAGAAATGAATTAATAACGAGAGCTATAGCAGAAAAAATTGCGAAAACTACGAATAAATTGTCAATTGCCATTACAAATTTTGCCTCAGATATAAAAAATCATTATAATTCATTGTTTGACGTAATTAATAAGTTATTAAATAGAATGAGTCATTAATTCTATTGAATTTTTTTAATTCTCATTCAATAACTAATAATTTTATAAATCCTTAAGGAATCAAATAATGCAAAAAGTCATAAATCTTAAATACTTCATAAAAATTCATCACGGTATTAAAATATTTGAAATTTTTGAACTAATTTTAGATTATTTAGCTCTACCAGATTTAGAGTTTGAGTTCCAAAAAGCAAATCTAGAAAAATTTAATGATTATACAGAAAAGGAATTAAATTTAAAAAGAATTTTAAAATTTCAAAATTTATTTAAAAATATTTTAGTTAAATCTTTTATTCAAGATTCGATGACGCTTCATGATTTAATTCGAGAAGCATTTTTAAATAGAATTGCTAAAAAATCTCCTGATTGTTTAACAGATTGCCGAGATTTTCATGGTTGTTGTCATGGTAACTATTCTGTTGAATTAATTGATTATAATAGAATAATTTCTGAAAGAATTTTTCCTTTTGAAAATTTTTACAATAAAAAAGGTAAATATAGATTAAAATTAAAAGAAATAAATAATGAACAATTTTGTATTGCATTCGATTTCGACACAAAATGTTGTTTAATTCATAAATATAAACCACCGACTTGCTCAAAATATCCATTAATCACAAATGTCTTTACTTGGAATAAAGAACAAAAACTATGGATTGGTAATTGTGCTCATGGAAGAAATTGGACCACATATGTCTCTTCAATTATTTTACAAGTTTTAAGTAACTTATGGATTAAAACTATTTTATTATGGGATAGAGAACAAGAATTTCTATCAAGATATAAATCAAAATTAAATGTTAATAGAATTAATATTGGAAAGAAGGTTCTAACCATAAATAGTAATAAAATTTACAATCGACAATCAATTTTTAATTTGCTTTCTGAGGATTTTTCAAAAAATGATATAATCTCTGTATTCAGCCTATTGAAAATTTGACTCAATTTGTTATTTTTTCAATATTTTTTAATCTCTGTTATAAAAATTTGAGTTTAAATAGTTTGATAACGATTATTTTAGAATTAAAATGAATTGGAAATTTAAGAATTCAATGCTAATTTCTTTGATTAAAATAGTTGGACCAATTACTGAAGAAGCTCTATTATTAGGACTATCAATTGCAATGATTATTATCATAATCGGCTTAATTTTTGGTATTTTTCAGTGGTTATCAAGTTCAATTTTTGCACTTTTTGGACAATTAGGCTTTGGATAATAATTTAATCAGTAAAAATGGAAATTACAATTCCTCAAAATAAACATTTACAGGCTTATGAGACCATTTACTCAAAATTTTATTAACATAATTTGGATCTTTTTTTCTTAATTTGTAATCGATAATTATGTCTAGCCTCTCTTCTTTTACAATTTTCTTTATTTTTGAGTTAATTAAGGTCCAAAGTTTATGATCTTTAAGGTTTGCATATACTTCTTCTTTAAAGATATCTTCTAATTTGAATTTTTTAATTGAATTTAAGTAAGCTTTATTCTTATTAAGAAAAGTACAATGATTATCTAAATCAAAATATAATCTATTAAAACCAAATTTGGAAAAAAAGCCCAGATCTATCCAAGTTGCTATAGGAAATTTCTTACATGATATAAATTTTTCAGTCTGGATTCCACATAAATTATTTTTCAAAAGAGGACAAGGTTTTGAATCGATTCTATAGATTACATTGATTATAATCTTATTGGTTTTATCAATGTAATACCGAAAGGGAACTAAATTAATTTCCCTGTTAGTTTTATTCTTTATTTTTTCCAATTTATTTAATTCTGAATAATAAATGCAAACATATCTTTGTTTGCAACAATTACCACACCTTAAACATTTAAATTTAATCATTATTCATCCAAAAATATTTCTTTAATTAATAATAAATTTCCTCCTTAAAAATAGTATAAATCAATTTTTTGATCATGTCAGTTGCGCAAAAATAAGAGATGTGGTTTAAATATTAAAATATAACAGTCTAATTAGTTTTAGCTAGAGATTTTAATATATTGAATGCGCAAATTAACAATATTAAAATTATAAAATGATTGAATTGAAAAAAGAGGCAGATAATCTAAATACTCCATATAACATTATTCAAATTATTAAAATATTTTTAGAAAATATGGAGAATTTTTCTGGATTATTACATAATAAGATGAATGAAATTACTAATTTTTTTCAAATAGAAATTAATCAATTAAATGAAAAATATTTTAATAATACAAATTTTTCAACATTTCATAATAAAATGCTTTTAAAAAAAGGAATTAATAAACAACAAATTATTAAAAAAATAAAATCCTCTTCTAGTATGAAAATTCGTGAAAATGACAAATTTTTGTTAATCCAGAGTTACCATAAAAGTTTAGAACTAGCTAAATTACTTGAAATTTATTCTAATATGTGTATAAACATTTTTATTAAGAATTATTCATTTGACGATATTCTTCATGCTAAAACTAATTTGATTATGAAAGAAATCTATAACAAAATCACTCTTGAAAAAGATTTATTAATTACATAGAAATTTTTGCACTAGAAGGAATTCCAAAAACTTTTTCAGCTGCTTTTGCAACTATATCTCTTTTATCATCAAATGTGTAAACTCTTACTATATTTAAAAATCCTTTTAATACCCTTATCACATTAGAAATTTCTGTAATTCGTTTAGTGATCTTCCTTCCATCCCTTGTTTTTTGAAATACTGGAATTTCCATAGGCTCAAAATGAATTGAATGTCGATAAGGAACTGAAGGTAAATTCGGGACATCAATCCATACATTATCAGGGGAAATATCCGCTATTTCTGCTATTTCTTTTTCAATTTGTAAACGGACTTTCTCTTTTGTAACAATTGTAGGAAATATTTCTTCCTTTACGTGTGATGTTTGCTCATATGCAACTTTTAATAATCTCCTGTGACATAATTCATTTATAATATCACCTGATCCCTTCGAATTCTTTAACATAGTCCATGTTGTATAATCGTCCCATTTCAAGTAATCTTCTGGATTTTTAATATTAAGAAAATTTAATTCATCTTTTGCCTTATCTAGTGCATCAGATATCATAATTTGTACTGCACGAGAGGTTTTATGAAAATAAATACTTTTAAATGATTCAAAACGGGCCAAAAGAAAAGCTTCAAGGGCAGATAAAGCTGTTAAGTCAATCGCTAAATCTCCATTTGGGGATACAATATCCATTGAATAAATTAATCTAAAAATATCTACAAATCCATATTCTGCGCCAGAAAAACGACTATCTCGAACGATATAATCGAGGGCATCAACGTCTACTGAACTAGAAATAATTTGATCCATGAAATATTCCCCATTCTTTCTCAATTTACCAACTGCTAATTTTGAAATTTCATCAGAATTATATCCTATTTTTTCTAATTTCTCCTTTAATTCTGATTTTTGAATTATCCAGCTAGTCATATCTTCATGAGTTTTTCCTAAGTAATTAATCAATAATGATTCAGATATATGAGAAAAAGGCCCATGACCTACATCATGAAGCATAGCGGCAATTTTGACCTTTTCAATTTGAGTTTGTGAAATCTCAACTTCTCTAGAAAGATTTGTTATTAATTGTTCGGCCAAATGGGAAACTCCTAATGAGTGAGAAAAACGGCAATGCGTTGCTCCCATATAGACATATTCAGAACCAGCTAATTGTCTAATTCTTCTTAATCTTTGCATAGGATATGTATCAATTATTTCTTTTTGGTTTTTGGATATGATAAGATACCCATATATTGCATCTTTTAAGAATCCCCAATCGTCGGACATGATTTTCACTAACTTTCTAATCAGTTAATAATAAAATTCTAAAACTTACATATTAATTGATAGTGAATTATTTATTTATTAAATATTAGAAATGAATTAATTTTACATAAATAAATTGGAGAATTTGTTTTGGACGATAAAAAAGAAGATGACAAAATTAAAAAAATGGCAGAAATGTTGAAACAAGGTTATACTATGACCTCGGACATTTGTCCATCATGTAATTCACCATTATTTTTAAAAAATGATTTATTATTCTGCCCATCTTGTAATAAACAAGTAATTAAAATTTCAGATGAAAGAGAAGCTATATCTATAATTCAAGAATCTATATTATCGAAATTAAATGAAGTTATTAATAATAAGATTGAAGATTTAACTCAAGTAATTGAGAAAGAAAAAGATATTGATAATTTAAATTCTTATCTTCGGTTATTAATAGCTTATTTAGAGTCTATTGAACGAATTAAAAGAATCTCCAGATCTGGAGTTGATAAGGATTAGAAAATTAAAAATATTTTATTAGTTTTTTATTATTATTATCCAGTATAAATTTCACTTATTTCTTGTTCAATCTCTTTTCTTAATCTAACTACTTCAGAAACATCACATTCTTCGGCTACTTTAATCTTCGTTTTTAATTGTATAATTGTACCGACTTTTTGAATATTTTTAAAATCCACTGGTAGCTCAATATCAAGACCTTTAACAATTAACTCAACTTTTTGAGGAAATTTTAAACGAATATTTCTTACAACACCTATGCGTTTTGAATCTTTATCTACTACTTCCTTTAATATAAATTGCCCAGGTAAATTTAATTCATATAAGTCAGTTTCTAAGATGTAATTCTTTTTATTATTTTTTTTCAGCATATCAATAACTCCAAAATAAAATAAAAACTACATACATTTATTAAATAATTTTAATTAATTGTAACTCTCGCCTTTAAGTTAATTTTTGATTTTTCCTAAATTTTAAGTGAAAAACTTAATTATTTTATAATAAAGAATTAAGTTACAATCAATTAATATATTATTATCTTAAAGAGTGTTTAAAGTGACAAATAATTCATCAGATAAAGAAAAAGCGGAAAAATTAATTCATAAAGGATTAAAAGCAAGAGATGATGGTTTTTTTTCTGAGGCAGTTAAATATTGGGAAAGTGTAGTTGAAATTTATACCAAACTCGGAATGACTAAAGAAAGAGCCAATATTGAAATTGAAATTGGAAATACATATTGGCCTATTGGACAGCAAGAAGAAGCAAGTAAACATTATGATGTTGCTAATAAATTATATAACGAATTAGGTATTCCAAAAAAAATGCGTCATCTCTCTATATCTGACCGTGAACAACAAACCGAAGAAAAAGAAGAAATTACTGATGGAAAATATTCCTTAAAAGTGGTTGTTGTTGGTGATCCTGCAGTCGGTAAAAGCTCTTTAATTAGACGATTCGCAGAAAATAAATTTGATGAGTCATATTCTCCTACATTGGGGGCTGATTTCAACCTTAAGATTGTAAAACTTCCAGGAATGCAAGTCGCTATGACAGTTTGGGACATTGGAGGTCATGAACAATTCCATGATATCAGAAATTTTTATTATCAAGGTGCAAATTGTGCTATAATTGTATTTGATTTTACTAGAAAAGTTACATTTAAATCTATTAAAAAATGGAAGGAAGATATTATAAAATGGACTGGAAAAATCCCTTTAGCGATTTTTGGTAATAAAATAGATCTCGGAAAGGATGAAGTTTCCAAAAATGATATTAAAAAATTGTTTGCTAAAGTACATGCCTTATTTTATAAGACATCTGCAAAGACGGGAGAAAATGTAAATATTGCCTTTACAGAACTTGCAAAAAAAGCCTTTGAATTATAAAAAAATTTAATTTTATTCTTTCATTCTTATAGTATAATAATGAGGTATCAAATTGTCTAATTCTGAACCAGAGGCTGATTCTGAGCCTAAATTTTCAATTCGATGTAGAGGGATTTACTCAACTGCATTAACTAAATTTCTATTAGATAATAATTTTAAAGTGACCCAAAGTTCGGATTTGGTAAGAGAAAGGTTATCTTTAAATGTATTTCCTGAGGATCCCGATTTAAGCATTCAAAATACTTGGAATAGACAAGGTATTTTATGTTGGGGTAAACAAGAAGCTATTGATGAATTTATTAATATTTTAAAGGAGAATTTTCTGGATGTTATAATACGAAAGTCAATTTCAGGTAAGGACACAATACTAAAGGGAAAAGTTATAGGTGTAAATAAATTTAATCAATCAACAATGGTAGATTTTGGAAATTTCAAAGGTATTATAGAAAATAAAATATTTCCCATTGGAAAATTTCTAATGACCAAAGTTCAACACCCAAATATAGGAAGAAGGAAGGCAATCTTATCTACTAATATTACCATTCCAGGGATTACTGCGATATTAATTCAAAATAGTCCAAATAAAATTAGTAAAAAAATTTTTGACCAAAATATAAGACACGATTTAATGGAACTAGCATATTCTTTAAAACCTCGATATTGGGGTATTTTATGGCGTACAAATGCAGCTGATATAATTCAAGAAAATGAAAATATATTAATAGAAGAAATAGACAGATTAACAGAAACTTCAAATCTTATTTTAAAAAAATTCAGAGAGTTAGAATCACCTGGTGTGGTTTATGAGGGGACTCCTACTTTTAATGCCGAATTTCCCTCAATAACGAAATCTCAATTGGATAACATTAGAAGTGAGATAGAAAATATCTCAACAATTCCATATCATCATTATTACAAGATTTTTGGAGAAAATTTTTCATTTCTTATCAATTTTGCTGAAGAATTAATTCATAAAATTCCTCAAAATAAAGATAAAATAATTCAAGAAACTCAAAATTATTTCAAACAATTTTTTCCAAATGAAAATGATCTAGTAAAAATTTACCATGTTAAGATAGACGGGAGAATTTTCTTTCTATCTCCAGGTCATGTAATTTCTTTCGATAAAAATAATGGCATAATTAAATTAAGACGCGAATTGGGAGGAAGGGGCAAATCATATTATAATGGCATTGGAGCAATTAAAGAAGCTGGAGATTATGCAATTCTTGACTGTCATTTTGGTGATTGGTTCATAAAAACTGAATATTTCTCAAAAAACCATCAAAGTAAAGGAAATTATTGGAATATTAATACACCAATTGAATTATATATAAACCCTTTTAGATTACAATACGTAGATTTAGAAATAGATTTGGTAAAACGAGTAGATGGTGAAATCCAAATTTTAGATGAAGAAAAACTAGACAGGGTATTCGAAGAAAATTATTTAAGTAAAAAATTAAAAGATATTGCATTTGAAAAACTGTATGAATTGAAAAAGACTGTTGAAAATAATTAAAAATCAGCGGGAGTATCCAAGTGGTCAAAGGAGTAGGGTTCAGGTCCCTATGTGCGAAGGCCTTCCTGGGTTCAAATGGGATATTTTAATATTCCTGAAATTCCCAGCTCCCGCACCATAAAAAAATTTTTACAATATAACTTTAAAAGAGTTTATGAGAAATTATATGTGATAATGGCTAAATTGGAGAGAAGGATACTATCAAATGGTTAAATTAACGCCCATGATGGAACAGTATTATAAAATAAAAAAGAGATATAAAAACTGTATTTTACTATATAGACTAGGGGATTTTTATGAAAGCTTTGATCAAGATGCAGAAATTCTTTCAAAAGAATTGGGAATTGTTTTAACTCGTAGGGGAGGTAATCCATTAGCAGGAATCCCCTATCATACATTGAATAAATATTTACCAGTATTAGTTAAAAAGGGACATAAAGTAGCAATTTGTGAACAATTGGAAGATCCAGTTCCAGGAAAATTGGTAAAAAGAGATGTTATAAAAATAGTTACCCCCGGAACTATTACTGATGATTATTTATTACACCATAAAAATAATAATTTTTTGATGAGCCTTGTAAAAGAAGGTCAAAAAATTGGTATTGCGTTCGTTGACATATCTACAGGTGAATTTAATGTTAGTGTAATTGTAGAAAAAGAAGCCGAAGCTTCTCTTTTAAATTTAATTTCGCAGTTTAATCCCTCTGAATGCATACTTCCTGTATCTCTATATGAAAATAAAGAATTTTTACAAAAAATTGAAGCAGAATTTCGTGATTTGTATATTAGTCCTTTTGAAAACTATCATTTTTATTATCAAAATGCTTACGAAGGATTAACTAAGCATTTTAAAATACTTTCATTGGAAAGTTTTGGCATTGAAAAATTAAAAATCTCTATTATGGCTGCCGGAGCGGCCCTAGAATATTTAAAAGAAACTCAAAAGGCTCAAATTTCTAACATACGCAAATTGTCATTATTTAATTCTTCCAATTATATGATTCTTGATTCATCAACTTTGAAAAATTTAGAAGTTTTTCAGAATCTCACTGATAGTTCTCACACAGGTACTTTAATAGAAATTTTAGACCAGACTGTTACTAGCATGGGAGGAAGATTATTACGTCGCTGGATACAACAACCGCTCTTAAAAATTCAAGATATTAAACAACGTTTAAATTATGTTGATGAATTATACAAATCTGTATTTGCAAGAAATGATTTAAGAGAAATATTACAAAATTTTCAAGATATTGAAAGGTTATTAACTAAAATCAACTATGGTAGTGCTAATGCACGGGATTTAGTTATCTTAAAAAAATCTTTAGGGCTTATCCCTCTATTAAACGAATTAAATTTAGAACACGCTCCTCTTGTAAAGGATATCATAAATAATCTTAAATCCTTTCCAGAAATTATTGAATTAATAGATCAATCAATTAAAGATGACCCCCCTACATCTATTAAGGAAGGAGGGTTTATTAAATCGGGTTATAATACAGAGTTGGATGAATTAAGAAAAATTTCAAAAAGTAGCAAAGATTGGATTTTAGATCTTGAGAATAAAGAAAAAATTAATACAGGAATAAAAAACTTAAGGATCAAATATAGCAAAACCATCGGCTATTACATTGAAATTACAAAAACAAACATTAAGTTAGTCCCTAAAAGATACATTAGAAAACAGACTTTAAAAAATGTTGAAAGATACATAATTCCTGAATTGAAAGAGTTAGAGCTTAAAATTTTATCCGCAGATGAGAAAATTAAGAATATTGAATATGAACTTTTTCAAGAAATTCGATATGAAATAATGAAAAAGACAGACGATATTCAGGAATTATCTAAAAAAATTGCATTTTTAGATTTAATTAGCACTTTTGCTGAAGTAAGTAAAAAAAATAATTATATTAAACCTGAAATTTCCAATAATGATAATTTAATAATTGATATCAAAGATGGACGACATCCTGTTGTAGAAAAATTATTAGAACACGAACAATTTATACCCAATGATGTTTATTTGGATAAAAAAGAATGTATTATTATTTTAACTGGCCCTAATATGGCTGGAAAAAGTACTTATATTCGACAAGTAGCTTTAATCCTAATATTGGCACAAATTGGATGTTTTATTCCGGCAACTTCTGGAAAAATTAGTGTAGTAGATCGTATTTTTTCTAGAATCGGAGCATTTGATGAAATTACCAAAATGAGAAGTACCTTTATGGTTGAAATGAATGAAACTGCAAATATTTTAAATAATGCCACTGATAAAAGCCTCGTAATTTTAGATGAACTCGGAAGAGGTACTGCAACTTTTGATGGATTAAGTATTGCTTGGGCCGTTGTGGAATACATTCATGATAATCTAAAATGTAAAACATTATTTGCTACACATTATCATCAACTCTGTGAATTAGAGAATTATATGTCTCGTGTAGTGAATTATCATATATCAATAAAAGAACGTGGAGATGAAATAATATTTTTAAGAAAAATCAAGAGAGGAGGTTCGGATAGAAGTTTTGGAATTCAAGTTGCGAGGTTAGCAGGGCTTCCAGATGAAGTTATTATTCGTGCCAAAAAAATTTTGAATAAACTTGAAGAAGAAGATCCAGTTCATTTAAAATCTATGCCTAAAGTTTCTCAAATAACTAGTAAAAATAAAATTTCTAGAAAAAAACAAATTCAAAAAAAATTATTTGAATAGACTGTAATCGGAGTTAGTTTTGATTATGGGCAAAAAAATTCATATCTTGGATGAAAATTTAAGAAATAAAATTGCTGCAGGAGAAGTCATTGAAAGACCTGCATCTGTTGTTAAGGAATTAATTGAAAATTCAATTGATGCAGGTGCAACATCCATCGTAGTTAAAATAACTGAAGGGGGAAAAAAATTAATCGAGATTGTTGATGATGGAGAAGGAATGACCAAAGATGATGCTGTTTTATCATTTGAAAGATATGCTACAAGTAAAATTGAAGATATTTCGGATTTAAAATCTTTAACGACTTTTGGCTTTAGAGGAGAAGCTCTTTCAAGCATTGCGGCTGTTTCTTTACTTGAAATAATTACAAAAACCGAGGACCAGGATGTTGGTATAAAAATTGGAATAAAAGCAGGAAATATTGAAGAAATTAATGAAATTGGATGTAATACAGGCACGACTATTTTTGTTAAGAATTTATTTTTTAATTTACCAGCAAGGAGAAAATATTTAAAATCAACTGAAACCGAATTAAACCATATTATAGATGTGATTAGTAAATACGCATTAATCTTTCCTTCCATTTCATTTAATCTGTTTCATAACAATAAAAATATTTTATTTTCTCCTAAAAGCTCAGAAAAAATAACTAATTTGTCTTATCTAGAAAATATTGCCTATATTTACGGCAAAGAAATAGCTAAAGAAATGATTCCTATTAAATTTGAAAATGAATTTCAAATTTATGGATTTATTAGCAAACCCACAATTTCAAAAATAAATCGAGATTATCAAGCTATTTATGTTAACAATCGAACTATTAGGTCTAATTTAGTTAGTAGAGCGGTTGAGGATGCATATGGTAATTTAATTCCAAAAAAACGCCACCCAATTGTAATCCTCTCAATTCTTATTAATCCTGAACAAATAGATGTTAATATTCATCCCACAAAAAAAGAAATTAGATTTTTGAATGAGGACCTAATCTATCAATCGGTCTATGATGTAATATCTCAAAAATTGCAGAAATCCAAAATTATTCCTGTGGAAAAAACACCAAAGCCAAAAAAAAGAAAATTAGCAGAATCTAAATCATATTTTTCGAAGGCTAAAACTCTAGACTCATTGATTCAAAGTGATCAAGTCTTAGAAAAAACTAAAGCTCGTACAATTATTACCTCCAAAAAAACTGATTTTCCTTCTATGTATTTAATAGGACAATTTCATAACACTTATATCGCCACACAAGATGATGAAAACTTATATCTTATAGACCAACATGCAGCTGCAGAACGAGTACAATATGAAAAAATAGTAAAAAATTTTGGCAAATTTACAAAATCTCAAATCTTATTAAAACCTATAACTTTTGATGTTCCTCAAAAAGAAGCTATCTTTTTACAAAACTCTAAAAATTTAGAAACATTAACAAGTTTCGGTTTTGATATTAAACATTTTGGAGGAAATACTTTTATAATTAGAAGCGTTCCTGTGGTTTTTGGAAAAATTTTAAATCAAAAAGTAATAACCGAATTCTTAGATGATTTAAATATTGGAAAAGACGAGTTCCATAGTCAAATTCAAGATTTAATTTTTAAAAGTATGGCTTGTCATTCTTCTATACGCGCGGGACAAGCTTTATCACAAAAAAGAATAGAACAGTTAATTAATAATTTAAAAAATTGTGATGATCCATTTTCTTGTCCTCATGGTAGACCTACAATAATTTCTTTCAACAAACCTTTTCTAGAAAAAAAGTTCAAACGAAGAAATTAACATTTTCATTCATTCACATATTCAACTCATTCACAATGAATAAAATTTTTTTTATTTGCTAATTTTAAGCATTTTTAGTATTATAATTCGAAAATATACAATTTCACAATAGTGAAATTGAACCCCTTCATTTCTTGTGGAAATTTTTCTTGAAATTTAAGAATTTATAAAATCGCGTTTTACACTTTGTGAACATGTGAATGAATAACAAATTAAGAAAACTCGTCTATTTTTAGAAATAAAGATTTTTGTCGGCTTTATTTTTTGTGATTCACAAAAAAGTGAATTTGTAAATTTGTGAAATTGTTAATATGTATTATATTTTCGATTTCATGAATATTTCTTCAAATAATTATTTATACAAATCTCTATTTAATCCAAACCAAAAATTCTATTTTTTATGATTTGATCATCATGAGAATTTCCTTATTTTTCACTCAAAACCCAAAAAATTTATATATAAAAAAATTGATAATTTTATCTAATTAAATTTATAATAAAAAACAAAGGAGACATCAAAATGAGTTTATTCGATGAAACCATACCAAAAAAAATTAGGGGACGATGGATATTAGATTCAAATGTTAAATTAGAAAATTTCTTGTATCAACTAATTAGAGATAAGGGACCAATTACGAGAGGAGAATTAAGTAAATTAACAAGTATACCACGAACTACATTATATGATTACATTATTGAATTTGTGCGTGATAAAAAAATCGAGAAATTTCCTGTTTCAACTAAAAAACGCGGTCGCCCTCTAATCTATTATAGAATAGTTCAATAATTTTTTCTTTCTAAATATTTTTTTTATTTTTTACTTTACATAAATAAAAGAAACACTTTTTAAAACGTTTCATAAATATTTTACTTAGTTTTCATTTTAATTGATGACTTATAGTATCTTTTATGTTACTATGGATTGAAAATATATTTTTGAATATACTTGTAAATGCGTCGTAAACATTTTCTCCTCTAATTGCTATCATTTTAATTATTTCAACTTTTACATTCAAATTTAAATGCTCTTTGAATAATTCTACAGGAGTTAACTTTTCTAGATCTTGCTTATTTAAACAAACAATTATTGGTATTATATTTACAAGCTTGTCGCCAAAATATGCTAATAATTCACTCCAACTTCTTTTATTTTCATCTAATATTTCTCTTCGAGAATCAGCGACGAAAATTATTCCATCAACCCCTTGTAATACCGTGCTTCGTGTAGCACAATAAAAATCTTGCCCGGTGGCAGTCCATAAATTGAGCTTTAATTTCCAAACTCCAAATTTAAGTTCTATGCACCCATAATCATAAAATAATGTTCTAGGTTTTTCTAAATGACTAGTTGTTATCGAAACTAACTCACCATTAAATTTTTTAAATAGGTATTGAAGTGCCGTTGTTTTACCACTCATTGCAGGTCCATAAAATACAATTTTACTTTGAATCGTCTTAGAACCAAAATCAATTATCATCGATTTTACACCTTTCCGCCCTACACTTTTAGACTTTTATAATTAAACTACACGAAAAAAATAGTGAAAATTAAATGGATCAAGCATGAATTAAAAAGATGGCCTTAAAGTAAAAAGCATGTTGAAAGCAATACCTTTGCCATTTTTATTTGTTTTTTCTTCTTCTGGCATCATAGTAAAATCATAACCGCTGATTTCATTCCAAATTTGACAAAAAATTAAAATTGTCTCCGCCAATGTCCTAATTAATGCTACTTGTGCCGTTATCTCTTCGATGGCAAATTCTTTAATTAAAAATTCGATAAAATTTAATTCTTTTTCTGTAAAAAAATATGAAATGTCCATAACAACATCTACATTAGTTCCTCCCTTCTTAATATTTATTTTAAAATCCTCTTTCCTAAATGGAAATATCACAGCTAACCATTTTAACATTAAATCCACACAATTATTTTCAAAAAAGTTCGCGACCTCTGCTCCACCATATTCATCTCCCCAATTTTTCCAAATTTGTGAAAATTCTTGTTTATAATTCTTTAATACCAATTCTTGCTCCTTTAATATTTGTTTGAATAAATTAATCATTTCCATACGTTCAAAAGCCGTATATTTTGCAAAATTTTCCAGAAAGAAATAAAATTTAGATGGTTTCGCTATTCTCATTGTTGTATCAGCTTTCTTCTCTTTTAGTAATTGGAGAAGATCTTTTACTGAGTTCAATATTAAATCTGGAAAAATATTTTCTGATTGACTTTTACTAGCTTCTTTGTTTCCAGCTCCAGTTTTAACAAAAACAGTTGTTGTATTTGCATTTTTTCCTGCTAATATATCAGTCGAAATTCTGTCTCCTACCATTACTGCATCTTGGGACCGGACTTTTTCTCTCTTCAAAATTGAATCTATAGTATAAGGATTTGGCTTTCCAATAATTACAGAAGGTTTTTTATTTGTGGCTGTTTCTAATGCAGATACCATTGTTCCTGCTCCTGGTAAAGCATATTTTTCAGTTGGAAGGGTAGGATCGGCGTTAGTTGCTATAAATTCAGCACCTTTTGAAATATAATATAAGCCCCCTGATAATTTTTTATAATCGAAATTACTATCTAAACCAACTACGACATAATTAATCTTTAATTCTTCTTTGAAATCTGTATATGTTTTAAACCCCATTTTCTCTAATTCTGATACGATACCTGTTTCCCCAATAACAAAAACATTTGCTTTTTTTTTCTTTTTTATTTCTTTATTCCTTAAATATAAAGCTGCTGCATAAGCACTTGTTATAATGTTTTCAATTTTTGATTTTATCCCCATCTTTTCTAATTTCTTAACATAATCCTCCCGGGTCCTTGTTGAATTGTTTGTAAGATAATAAATCTTTTTTCTTAATTCTTCTAATTTGTTAATTACTTCAAGTGCTCCAGGAACTATTTGATTCCCTAAGTAAATTACCCCATCTAAATCAAAAATGAATATCTTTTTGTCAAAAAGATTTTTCTTTTCCATAAATTAAAAGTGTGTTAATTAATTTTTATGTTTTAATCTTTTTACTTTCTTTTATTATATACTGAATTTTACATTTGTGGAAAAGAGGTCTGTTTTGCTCGTAATCTTTTAATGATAAAATAATATCGTTTGTGCCCTTAATTTCTTTAAAATTAAGAGTTTCTATAAGATTTACTGGTGGATCCGAAACTTCTTCATTAGGTTTTATATTACCTACATATTTATGTACGGTCCTTTTTTTTATAGGATCCCACTCATATCTATACCAATATTTATAGATTTTTTTACCCCTCTTTACATGAGTGTCGCGTAAAAATAAATTTTGATTTTCTCTTAATATTTCATTATATATTTTCATCTCATATTTAAATTGTCTATTAATATCTTCTATAATTTTTCTTCCATTTTTGATTATAATACCTGATACCTCTTCTTTAACCATAATTATTATGTGTTTGTAAATAGTTATTTATAATTTTTGATCTTCTATTTACAAACGTTTTTTTTGTTCCTGATAGACAAAGAATTTTTCAATGGTTATTAAACTTAAAATTAGCTTTTATGGACATTTAAATAGTAAATATATTAAAAAAACTGAAAGATTTCGTATTAATTCTTTATAATATTCTATAATATAAATTTTCGTTTTTCTTTTGATTTGAAATAACCATTTAATAACATGAAGCTATCATCTAAATGATACTAAGATTTAAGTTCCAGTCGAAATGAAGGGGTTATAAAATTAATTTAAGAAAAATTAATAAGTCTTCAAGTTATAAGACTTGATTTTATAAACTTAATTATTTGTTAACAATAATATTAAATTAAAATTTTATTTGTTTTAAGCTTAATTTCTATTATAGTTTTCTATATTTTTTCTTCAAGCCTAACATTTTTGCTAGGTTTATAGAGAAAAAAATTGATTTTAACACCCCTTTTTTTCCATTGGAACTGATAATAATATGCTGAGCTATATAATTATTATCTCTTTATATATGATAATAATATTAGTCGTTAGTTATGGATAAAAAGGGTTTATAAAGTCTATGTGAATTAAACTTTATAATTTTATAAAATTTTGTTGATTATATATTTAAATGAAATAGCTATTGTAAAATTCCAATGGAAATGATGGAGTCTATTGAGATATTTTTAAATTAATCAAAAAATTAAATGTTTGTAAATGGATTTAGTAAGATTGATTTTAAGTATTTACAAACAAATGTAAAGTCAACGCCAGGCCATAGAAATTATTTAACTCTAAACGATTTGACTTAATTATTATGGTTATTAGAAATAGAATAAATTAGCTCAAATAGATTTGACATAAAATCAAAAAACTCCTTAATTTCTACTGGAGAAGTTAAATAAAAACAAGAAAAAATGTCAAATATGTTCAGATTCAGGACTTACACAATGTTCTTTTTCACCATGAGGATCTCTGGCCTCATCTGCAATAAATGCAGCAGCACTAACAGAATCTCCAATACCAACAGTACTTTGAGGGTAAGGAGCGATTTGAGCAGGGGCAACAATCACATAATATTTATCAAATTCCAAAATACCTTCATCCATAAATTTATCTTTATCGAATTTAACTCCTTGTTTTAGCATTTTATCCGCAAATAATTCCAATTGTTTTAAACCTGTATAAGAGATACTTACTGTTTTTCCAATTTCAATTTCATAGCTCACAGGTCTTCGGGAATAAAAATCCCCCATGAGGGCTCGAGTGGCCCCAATATTAGAAGCATAAAGTAGTGCATTTCTAGCAGCATAAGCGGAAGTAGGATACCATTTATTTAATAATAGAACATGATAGCCTAAATTATGAAGATGAATTCTCTCTAAACCCAATAATTCCGCCATTTTTAGCATACCCAAATATAACGTATAAGCATCTTCATTCGTTTTAATTATTTCAATTTCATCTTCACATTCAAGGATTTTAAGGGCCATTAAAATTTCAACTTCATTTAAACCAATACTATTTATTTGGGGAGAAATTTTCAGCAATATATCTCTCCTAATATGTTCATTTGGAATTCCGGCAAATTCCATATGGATCCTTAAAGCGAAATTTTTAGATTTTAGCAATAATAATTGTTTCACAATTAAATCTAAATAATCTGAACATGTTTTCCCATCGGGATAACGTTCTCGAAGATGTTGGTATCCTCCAACAATAACTCTGTCAACACGTTCTCCAATTTGAGGTAGAATTTTTTCTATTTCTGAGTCACATAGAGGAATTAATCCTGGGGGTCTACTTGCTACGATAAATCTATTTGTGCGAGGTGCAGAAAGTATCTCATTGTTTTCAATAGGAACCGGAAATTTACCATCTTCTCGAAATTCAAATACCCAATTAATTTTTGTATCATCATCAGGTCGATACGCATCATGAATAGGTACAAATTCTGCTACATCGTTTTTATTTATAGGAAAAAAAATCCGGTCCTTTCTAAATATTTCTGTCTGTCTTTTTGATAACAAAGGTAAATATACAATAGATTCTACACCTAAGATAGAAAGTAAATTAGCTATTATTCCTGTTTGCCCACCCATTCTCATTTCATCGGGATTTTCAAAGTATATATCGAACCATTCTAACATTTCTTTATTTTTTTCTCGAACTTCCCATTGTAATGATTTTCCTTCTTTCATGGACAAATACAATCCAGCAAAAAAATCTGCTGGTGCTCGAATTTCATCGGGAGGATTTTTTACTGCAGCTCTTACTCTATCTACCAGATCAGGATCTTTTAAGAATGCCACATGAATTTTTTGTGCATTAATATATTCTTTTGCATCGATATTTGCGTTATATGCGCAAAATACATTATGAGCTAATCTAGCCCGTTCTACTGCCGTTATTAAACGTTGATTCCAAATAGCAGCGATCATAATTAATTTCTCCTCTTATTAAAAAATCGTAGGACTTTAATTCTTTATAGTGAAAATAAATTATTTTTATTTTTAAGGATAATATGAAGTTAATTTATTAAAAATTAAACGAATATTATATTATAAATTAAAATGACAATTTTGGTAATATTAGCAATATAAATGAGGTGGAGAAATTCCCCGTTGATTGTACTGGCTGTATAAATTCTGAGGATAACCCGCGTAAAGGGAATGAATGTCCAGTTAATGAAAAATATAGAGAAAGCCATGAAGTATGTAATTTTAAAGAAACACAAGAAGATTTAGATAAAAAATTAGATCAAAGCGAAAAATATCATTGTCCAAAGCATGGATGGAATGCGGGATGGATCCTTCGACGACCAGTAGCTGGGTCTTCAGCCCCTCTTTATAGGTTTTGCCCGATAAAAGGATGTAAATATAGAAGACGTGGAACCTAATTAATAAATGAACAAAATTTCAAAGTATTTAAATTAGGGACTGAGATATTTCATCATAATCATTAATTGATTCTTGAATTATATCAGGAATTTTATCTTGTAATTTTTGAATAAAGCAAACTCTTAAATCTCTTTTTCCACAAATTGGACAACACATTTGACTCATGAATTTTTGAATAATGCCTTCTTTGGAATCTGAATAAATATCAATAATCCAATTCGTGTCGCATTTTTTACATTTAAAACAAGGTAACATCAATTTTATCAAATCCTAATACTTTCGGCATACTCTCACTCTTTTTTCAGATTACTGTCTTACTCTTAGATCAGTATTTAAACCCCACAAATTTTGATCTGAAATTTAAAAAAAAAATTTTATGACTTATATTTTGAAATAATTAAATCTGCACACTTTATAGCACTATCTGCTGCGAGTTGTGTTCCAATCCCATGAGTATTAGTTCCGGCACTATCCCCGACAACATAAAGCCCCTCAATTGGCAATTCTGAGGATATTCTGTTAGGGCCTGATTGTGATGGGATTAAGGCAGTAGATTCTATAGGACCATATTTTTTCCCTGAAAGGTTAGCCAAATCTAATGGTGTAGTAATATCCACAAAAATGATATTTTCCTCAATTTCTGGGTAATTTTGTAGAATTTCTTGATAATGCATATCAGTCCATTTTTTCCAATCGGCAACTCCTTTCGCTGGAGCTAAAGTTCCAAAAATTATTAATTGCTTTCCTGGAGGAGCTAAATTTGGATCTAGATTTGAGGGAATCATAGTCATAAAACCAGTAGACCTAGTGGCACCATCATTTGATTTTTCACTTGAATTTAATAAATTTTTATGGAATATATTTACCATTCCAAACTCCTTGGGGATTATTTGTTTATTTAAAGCAAATTTAAAGGTTATTGAAGAATTAGAGGGCACTAAGGATTTAATTTTGTTGACATAATTATTATCGTAAAATTTTTCTCCAGTTAGAGAAAGGACAGTTCTTTTTATTCCGGTGTTACTAATAACAAGCTTTGATTCGATAAATTCATCATTAACCATCACACCTTTAGCTCTGTTATTCTCAATAACAATTTCTGAAACTGGTGATTTGGTTCTAATATCTCCGCCATATTTCTTAAACCCTTCAAGGAATGCTAGTGGGACAGCAATACTGCCCCCTATGGGATATGACATATCATTAGAGCCAAACCATTCTTGAATACCTCTAACAAATTCTGCTGCACTAGCTCTTCTTGGAGAAATTGCGAACATTCCACCGACTGTAAAAGCAAGAAAACTATGAACAAATGGACTTTTCGTAAAGGAATCAATATAATTTCTTAAAGTTAGTTGTTGCTCTTCTAATTTTCTGATTTTTCTTTTAGTAAGACCCAATATGGTCATAAAAATTTTCATTAGAGTATCTACATTGTCTTTCTTCATTCCCATATCGGACACAGTTTTTTGTATATTATCAGAATCTGTTCCAAGTGTTAACTGTCTTTGAGTATTTAGCATAGATCCCATAGAAATATAATTTTTTTGATTAGGCATTCTAATTGCAGTTCTCCTTTCTAAATTTGGAACAAATTTCAGGTAATCACTATATATTTTACCCTTTTGTTTTGTAGCTAAACCAATTCGGTGTAAAATTTTTCCAAATCGACCATTTATACCATTTGAAAAAACATGAATTGAAATATCTATTGTAAAACCGTGTTTTTCATAACATGAAGTAAAGCCACCAATTCTATCATTTTTTTCTAAAACTAAGGTTTTAAATCCAGCATGTGAAAGAAGTGCTGCACAAGCAGATCCGCCAATCCCAGATCCGATTACAATAACATCATAACCATTTTTTTTCATTTATTATCAAGACACATCTAATTTTTAACAATTAATCGTTTAGAATCATTTAGAAATAGCTATTTTTTCTACATAAATTTCTTTAAAATATCAGGATAGTCTGTAAATACACCATCTATATTTTTTTCTTCTATTAAATTTCGAATTTTAATTGCATCATTAATTGTCCAGGGATATATCAGAATTTTATGTTTGTGAGCTTCTTTTACAAGTTTTGAAGAAACGAACATATGAAAGGGATTAATACTTTCAACATTTAGCTCAGTTATTTTTTTCATCCAATAATTAAGTCTAGCGATAAAAGAACCTTGTATAATTATTAAATATGCTAGTCTAGCATCATTATTATATTCCCTAATCGTTTTAAGAGTTTTCAGTGAAAAAGATGAAAACACAACTTTTTCTAGCATATCATTCTTTAGAGTAATATCTGTAACTAGTTTCTCGACTCTTCGAGCTTTTATTTCTAAATTAATTTCTATATTACCTTTACTTATATCTAGAAGTTCTTGATAAGTGGGCATTGATTCCCCATTTTTTAATGGAATTTTTTTAAGTTCATCTAGTGATAATTTTGATATGAGTCCCTTTTGGTTTGTAGTTTTTTTAATACTGTTATCATGATTTAGAATAATTACTCCATCTTTAGTAATTTGAGCGTCAGTTTCTATCATATTTGCCTTTAATTCGATAGCCATTTTAAAAGCCGAAATAGAATTTTCAAATTTATATCCACTGGCTCCTCTATGAGCTATGATTGTAAAATTTTTCAAAACCCACGCCTATTTCATTCTTCTAATTTTTCTACTCCATATTTTTCCTTTAGAAATCTACTAATATCTATTTTTAGCATGCCCCAAACTATTATGATGACGATAATGAATACTACCATACCTTCTAACCAATTACCTTGTCCTAAAGCTCCTGGTAAATAATTTAAAATTTCAAATCGAGAATACCCCATCATACTATAAATTAAGTCTACTCCAACTACAGTACCAAGTGCAAATAACATCATCATTGACAGTTTTCCTAGATAGCATGAAAAGACTGTCTTTTTAAAATCAAATTCTGCTAAACCCAAAGGTATCATTACATTATCATCATTTAAAGGTGTTAAACCAAAAAGATAAATTAAAAACATAACGAATTTTGGTCTTTCTTTTGCAAGCTGTTTCCATTTTTCTATTTTTTCAAGATTTGCATCTGTATGTTCTAAAACTTCTTTTGTGCCCCGACCAACCCAAAAACCAACAATCTCACCAAATAATGCTCCAAATGAAGCCATTAATCCAACTAACCAGAAATAATTTGGGAAAGAAAGCGCTGCAGGAATAATAATAAAAGTGTAAGGAGTAGGAATCGGTAATAAATTACCTATTAGACAAACAATAAAAACAATCAATAATGTACCATCTAAAGAGAACTGATCTATTTTCCAAGAAGAAAAACTTAAAAAAGCCCCTAATTCAGGATTAAAATAAAAATAGACAGATAGAACACCTAAAATAGCTAAAATAATAATAAAAATTTTATCTATTTTAGTTAATTCCATAAAAAATCACAAATTTTGAATTAATGGTTTTGTATACTCTTTATATCTTAAATAACTTTTTTGCATTTCCAGATGCGATTAGATCTATTGTATTTTCACTAATTCCTTTATTTTTTAATATATTGATTGCTTTGTAAGCCGAATACAAATCCGCCTCATCTCTTCCAATATCTGTATTTAGTACAAAGCGATGAATCTCATGTTCATTTTCATTAACTATATTATAGAAATTTTCTGGAGTTAATTTTCCTATTTGGACAGTTAAACCCAAATTTAAACTTATATTTTTAGCTAGTGTAAGATTTTGCTCGTCTATATGGTCTAGAACACCCTTTTCTATTTTATATTTTAATAATAATTCTATTGATTGTTCTGTGATCTCCTTTTTATTCCTTCTAGGAGTGTGTACGATTACAGGAAAGTCGAATTCTTTCGCAATTTGAAGATGAAATTCAAAAATTGCTTTTTCTTTTGGTGTTGCGGACTCCAAACCTATTTCACCTAATGCCACAATCTTATTCTGTTCAATGGCATTCTCGATTTTTAATTGAATTTTCTTTAGATTTTCTTTTGTAAGATCTTGAGGTATCGACCGAGGATGAACACCAATAGCGGGATGAATAGTAATTCCTGTAGATTTAGTTCTACGGGGTTCATCTTCAATAATCCAACTAAATAAATCAATTAAAGTATTTGAATAAAGAGGTACAATTGGATAAAATGATACAGTAATCGCTTTTGTGACTTGTTTTTTTACTAAATTAATAAAATCGTCATTACTTCTAAATATAGAATGAATATGTGTATCTACTATTTTGATACAAATCAACCCTTATTTTTTATTGACCAATGAAATTAATTGAAATAATATCTTTTGTAATATTTATTTAATTTCTATAAGTAGTGATATTAATGATAAAACAGAAAAATGATTTCCCGAAGAAAGCAGCATTCTATTTTAAACAAGGGTTTAACTGTGCAGAGGGTGTTCTTATGACAATGCAAGAAGCATGGAATATGGAACCCATAACACCTAAACTTGCCACGGCATTTGGTGGAGGAATAGGAAGAAGTGGATCAGTGTGTGGTTCTGTAAGTGGTGGAATTTTGGCAATAAACCTAAAATATGGAAGGTCAAATATTGATGAAGATAAAAGCAAAGCATATAATTTTGCCAATGAATTCATTAAAAAATTTAGAAATGAATTTGCAAGTGAGATATGTTATGAACTAATCCAATGCGATCTCATGGATCCTGAGGATCGAAAGAAACTTGTTGAATTAAATATTTTGCAAGAAAAATGTATTAAATTTGTTATGAAAACAGTTGAAATTTTATTAGAAATTAGTGAAAGTGTAGAATAATGAATGAGGAAGTTGGAGTTCTATTTGATTTGGATGGTACAATTCTCTAGAAGTCTTCTTCTAGAAGTACAATCATCCATGTTCCAGAGAATTTTTTTGAAGTTCTGGACGTAATAATCACCAAAGTAGTTTTCATCCTAACTAAAAAAAAGCTTACCAAAAAAGAAATTCACACACTTTGGCGTTCTGGAAGAAAATTTGATGAATTTCTTAGAAACTGGGTAATCTTTGATATAGATGATTTTTGGAGACGTTTCGACGAAGAGGATTTAATTGAAAGAAAAAAAATGATTGAAAATGGAGAAATATATCTATTTGAGGATGCTAGAGGCATAATTAACGAATTAAAATATAATAATGAAGTAAAATTAGGGATTATTAGTAATACTCCAGCTTCAATTGCAAATCTTGAGCTGGATTTAATTGATTTGTCATATGAAAAAATTTTTCATGAAATTTATCTTCTTGGCACTGAACAGCAATATAAAGCAAAACCCCAACCAGATTCTATTATTGAATTTATGGAAAAATATCAGCTTTCTAATAAGAATATGTATATTGTAGGGGATACAGATTTGGACATTCAAGCTGGAAAAAATGCAAAAATTAATACCATTTTAATAAAAAGAGAACACAATCGCAGCATTGAATTTTCTGCGAATAAAAAACCAGATTATATTATCGAAAATTTGTTGGAAATTAAAAATTTAATAATTTAAAGAAATACTATTTTGAATTTTTGGTCTATTCTGGAATTTCTTGACAAGTTAATTCTTCAGCGAATACCTTCATATTTTTCAGAGCTCTTTCAGTAACACTTGTCTTGATTTTAGATAAAGCTGATTCAAAATGCTTCATGTTTACAATTTCGGCATCGGGATCTTCTCGAATTAATAATAAAACTGCTTCTCTACAAATATTTTCAATATCTGCACCCGAATAACCATCTGTTAATTTAGCTAATTTTTCTATATTGACATCTGGAGAAATCGGCATATCTTTTGTATGTATTTTAAAAATTGTAAGCCTTGCTTTTTCATCAGGCATGGGGACATAGATTAATTTGTCAAATCTTCCTGGTCGCAATAATGCTCTATCTAAAATTTCTGGTCTGTTTGTTGCCGCAATACAGACGACTTGTTCTAAATTTTGTAATCCACTAATTTCTGAAAGTAGCTGATTTACTACCGTATCTATTACTTTATTCCCCGGATTTATACCTCGTTCTGGAGCAAGAGCATCTATTTCATCAAAGAAGATTATTGATGGGGCAGTTTGACGAGCTTTTCTAAAAATTTCTCTTATTGCCTTCTCTGATTCACCGACCCATTTTGAAAAAATTTCTGGACCACGAACAGCAATAAAATTCGTTTCACTTTCCGTTGCAACAGCCTTTGCAATTAATGTTTTTCCAGTGCCTGGACATCCAAATAGCAAAACTCCATTCGTGGGCTTGATTCCAAATTTTTTAAATAAATCAGGATTTTTAATTGGCAGTTCGACAGATTCAATTAATTCTCGTTTAACTTCTTTCAATCCACCAACGCTTTCCCATGGCACTGATGGGATGTCTATAAAAATTTCCCTTAAGGCAGATGGATCGATGATTTTTAATGCTTGCTCAAAATCCTCTTTTTTAACTCCTAATTCTTGAATTAATTCAAATGGGATTTTTGATTCTGCAAAATTTATCTTTGGTTTTATTCGTCTCAATGCAAACATTGCGGCTTCTCTACATAAAGCGGCAAGATCTGCTCCCACAAATCCGTGAGTCCTTTTAGCAAATTCTGTTAAATCGATATTTTCTAAAGGCATACCTCTTGAATGTATGAGCAAGACTTCTTCTCTTCCATTTTTATCAGGGACTCCAATTTCTATTTCTCTATCAAAACGCCCTGGTCTTCTTAATGCTGGATCAATTGCATTAGGGCGATTGCTTGCACCAATGACTATTACATTATTCCTATATTTTAAACCATCCATTAAAGCTAATAATTGTGCCACAACTCTTCTTTCTACTTCTCCTGTAACATTTTCTCTCTTAGGCGCAATACTATCAATTTCATCAATAAAAATGATAGCAGGAGCATTTCTTTCTGCATCATCAAAAATTTGTCGAATTCTTTTTTCAGATTCCCCATAAAATTTTGACATAATCTCTGGACCATTGATAGATAAAAAGTATACGTTGGATTCGTTTGCTACTGCTTTAGCTAATAAAGTTTTTCCGCAACCAGGAGGACCTTGCAGTAAAACCCCACTTGGAGATTCTATTCCCAAACGTTCAAATAATTCTGGATAACGCAAGGGTAATTCAATCATTTCTCGAATACGTAATATTTCTCCTTCTAATCCTCCAATATCTTCATAAGTAACTTCTGGAATTCGATCAGTTTGGATATTATCTGGAACCTTTGGTAATAATGTCAAATCTGTTTTTTCATGAAATTTTACAATTCCATTTGGTTCAGTTCGGCACACTACGAATTTTCGTTCAGATTTACTAAATGGTATCGCACTTTTAATAATATCGTCTTTTTTGACAGGTCTACCTATTAAACTGTTTTTTATAGATTCGTTAATTTCCGAATCTAAGGGAATATTTGGATCCCTTCCTAACATAGCAATTGATACACCCATCGCAGGTCTTATTCGTGTCTTTTTAATTTTAACAATGTCTCCTAAGCCTACCCCGCAATTACTTCTAATAATACCGTCCATTCTAATTAAACTTTTTCCCTTATCTTCTAATTTACTTCTTAAAGCTATGGCACCAGTCGTCTTTTTTCCAATAATTTGTATAATATCTCCACTTTTAACATCTAGCGCATTCATTGCTTCAAGGTCTAATCGAACTCTTATTTTTCCTACATCAATCAATTCGCTTTCTTCTACTCTCAATGATAGAACGTTTAAAGCACACATCTCAAATGAAGTCTCCAAATGGTTTAAATCAAATTATTAAAAGATTAATTAATTTAAAAAAATACTTCTAATCAATTTAAAAAATTCCTTCTTTCACAACTATAAAATAGAAATTTTTATTCAATTGTTAAAACTAGAAAAAATAAGGATCATAAATAAATTTTACTTATATTAAAATTGTATTCTCTCTTTAATCATCTAGATATTACTTTTGATATATTCAGATAGCAATCACGATATTAATCATATTTATATTCTATAAGAAATATAGCTATGTTAAGTGAAATTAAAATTGGAAGCTTTTTAATGAGTAACAAAAAGGGAAAAATAGAAATCAATTTTGATGAGAAAGGAAAAGTAAAAAAACTTACGTTTGGGGAGGAAGTTTCAACTTCTAAAATTATGGAAATTGTAAATAACATTCGTAATCCGCAAGATGTTAATTTAAAAAAAACAGCTGATGAAAGTTATTTACAAAATATACAAAAAAATGAAAATTTAGATTTGGATAATTTAAGCATAATGGATAAATTAATGCTTATAATAAAAAGGCAAATGAAATATGGATGGTTTACATCAAAGGACATCCAAGAATTTTATCAAGTAGAATATAGAGAGGATGTCAAAATATCTACAATTTCAACCTATTTATCTCGCATGTTTGAAGATAAAACTCTTGATAGACGCGGATCAAGAAAAAGAAGAGAATACAGATTGATAACAGAAAAAGTAGAGCAAATTCCCTTGATTGAAGAATAAAAACAAATTTTTATTCTTTATTTAATGTTATATCTACTGGTTTTAACTGTTCTATCATAAAATCTTTTTCTACTACATTAGTTATTACATTCTTTGGTATTTGTAAGTGAATTTTTTTAGTCCTGCCATATCTACCCTTAGAAATAACACTTGCCGATATAATTCCTAACATATCCAATTCTGTAATTAAATCGCTTACTCGCCTTTGGGTTAAAGATTCGATATTTATTGATTTACACAGTTGGGAATAGGCATAATAAACATCCCCCGTTTTAATCTCATCTGCCAAAGCTAAATTTTCAAGTTTATATATACCATATAGTATTAATTTACTTTGTAAAGGCATTTTATTTACGGTATTGGACACTAGATCACTTTCTATTGCTTTCTGTCCTTTTTTTACATCCGCTTCTGAAACTCTATCTTGACCTTTTCTTTCTGCAATATCACCTGCTTTATGCAGTAGATCTAAAGCTCTTCTTGCGTCTCCATGTTCTCGAGCAGCTAGTGCACTTACGAAAGGAATTACTCCTGATTCAAGAACTTTTTCATGAAATCCCATTGAAGCTCTTTGTTTTAATATATCCTGTAGTTCATCAGCTGTATATGGTGGAAATACACATTCTTCTTCACTAAGACTACTTAAAACTCTGGGATCAAGGTATTGTTTGAATTTTAAATCGTTTGAAATTCCAATAAGGCTTATACGGGCATATTCTAAATTATAATTCATACGTGTTAGATCGTAGAGAATATCATTTCCTTTTTTATGATCCTTTTTTACTAACTCATCAACTTCATCTAATACTATTATCATTAGTTGTTCTTTAGAATCTAATGCAAGTTGAAACCTTTTATATACCTCATCCGTTGGTAAACCAGTGAAAGGTACAGTAACACCAACTGATTTGCATAGATTTGAAAGGACTCGATAAGGGGTATCCACTAACCGGCAATTGATAAGATCTGTTATGGGAATAGTTAAATTCATTTCATTACATTTATCAATTAAATAATTCAAAACATATTTTGCTACAATTGTTTTTCCTGTCCCAGTTTTTCCATAACAGAATATATTTGAAGGGATAGATCCTTGTAATGCAGGTGCCAAAATCTCTGCAATTAGCCGAGATTGGTTCTCTCTATGAGGGAGTTCATCAGGAACAAAAGAATGCCTTAGAACGTCTCGATTTTTAAAAATTTTGCTTTTTTCCGATAAAAATCTATCAAATACTTCATCTAATGGATTAGGTTTATCATTTTTCAATTTTTTTTGGCTCCGCCAATCTCTAACATATATTTTATTCATAGGAAATAAAGGTTAGAGTAGAGATAATTTCCTTTGGAATTTAAGATCTCTTTTATTGGATTAATTTAAAAGCTTTTTTATACGAATTTAATTAAAAAAAGAAAAAAATATTTCAATTATATCAATTTATTCTAATTATTTCAAAGATTGGATAAATTATTAAAAAATTTTTTAATTTCGTATTTTCCTGAACTAACCAATAAAAGTTATACAAATTTAATTAAACAGTATTTTAATTAAATTAAACTGTAAAGATGGTTAAACATTTTCTTTTAAAAAAATTAACAGAAAAAAGTTTTGCGCAAATTACATATTAAAATAAAGCAAAAATATAAATGTGACATCATTCTATTATATTAATTGACGATAATGATATTCCTATATGGCATCAATCTTCTTACTTTTTAATTTTAGGTGTATTAAGTTAATAAATCTATGATTGGAGCGTATTTCTCTTCCTTGATTATATCATGAACGATAAAAGTCTCAGTCTCTTTAATACCTTTGAGCTGATGTAATGTATTAATAATATTAGTTACTTCACGATTATTTTGGACTAAAATTTCAATTACGCCATCATATATACCAAATAGTCGAGAAAAATCAGTTATTTGTGGAATATTAACGATTTTTTTATCATGTTCTTTTCTAACACGAACGTTTGGGTCTTCTCTAAACAATATATATGCTTTTACTCCTATTTCCTCAAATAAGCGATTATTTAAGTTAATTGTATATGATTTTATAAGATTTCTCTCTTGTAATTTTTTTATTCTTTGTGATATATTCTGTCTTGAAGTACCAATATTCTCTGCAATTCTACTATGCGGTTGACGGCTATCTTCGATGAGATTTTTTAAAATTCTTTTGTCAATTTCTCTTAATTCTCGCAGTTTTAAAATATTAGAATTCATAAAGTAACAAAATGCAATGTGACTTTTAAACTTTCTTAACAAAAGGCAACTACTACATAACGCAACATAATCTTGAAAAATTCTAACAAAAAGAAATTGTTTAATAATATTTCATTGCTAATGTAAAAAGATTTATAAATTAAGTTTGTTAACAATCATAAAAGTAATTAAAATTCGAATATGTCGCAATAAGAGAACTAATAGTCAATAATGACGAATGCAAATCCGTGTGCGACAAAAATATTAAAAAAAATGGAGAACAATCATGTCAAAAAGTAAAAAATTAATAAGTAAAGATGGAAATACCCTTCTTTTCGATGCTGAAAAATGTTTAGGTTGTGGACTTTGTGTCGACATATGCAATGATATTCGTGGAGCGATAAGATTAATTTACCCTACTCAAATTTTGGATAAAATTAAAATAAAACATGATGATAAGCAATGTGGTGCTTGTGGGTGGTGTGCTATTAATTGTCCTTTTGGAGCACTGGAGTTTAGAATTAATGGCGATAAAGTAGAAGTAGTTGATACCTATGTACCAGAAGCAGCAATTCAAAGAGAAGTAAATGTGCGATTGGAGACCTGCATGTGTTGTAAACAATGTGAGGCAGTTTGTCCACGAGGTGCAATTAAAGTCTCTGGGAAGATTCGGGTCACCTCAAATGAATGCACGCACTGCGGATTTTGTAAGAATTCTTGCCCAACAAGGGCTATTAGTTTTGTGGAGAAAAAAGTCGAAATAGATGCAGACTCCTGCATACGTTGTGGAGTATGTGAACTATCTTGCCCAATAGGTCTAATAAAAATGAGCTGCTTGGATTGCCTCCTATGTCTAGGAAACACGTTCCATGCCGAAAAAAAATCCAATCTACAAGTTGATGGTATTGTAAATATTGATAAAGATAAGTGCATTTATTGTGGATTATGTGAGCTCAATTGCCCAACACAGTCCATACAAGTCACAAAACCCTTTAAGGGACACATCTCCATTAAGAAAGCTAACTGTCCTAATGATTGCACGACTTGCATAGATAGCTGTCCCTGTGGTGCGATAGAAAAAAGGGAAAACGTTACAGTGATTAACAAAGACGCTTGCATCTATTGCGGTACCTGTCATCGCGTATGTCCATCCAAGGCAATGGATTTTGAAAGAGATGAAGTCGCCATGGTAGACAGCAATGGTGACCTAATCTGGTATATCAAACATTGATAAACCCTAGACTTTTAAGTATAAACTATTGCCTATAAAATATTGGAAGAACAAAGAGATAAGCTAAATGAGTCTAGAATTAAATATGAGGATTACCTTTCTCCATATTAATTGAAATTTAATCTAAAGCTTCAATAATTTTTAAGGTTTGATCAAATGAAATACAAAAAAATAGATGATTCTACTCTGAGGGACGGAATGCAAATGCCAGGAATTAGATCTCCGTCACCAAGAGAGAGATTAGAAATCGCTCAATATTTAGACGATATTGGAGTAGATAGAATAGAATTATTTGGAACATGGTACGATGTTGATAGAAAAACAGCCCAATTAATTTTAGATGCAAAGTTTAAATTCAGGGTGGGCATTTGGGTGCGTGCAAATATAAAGGATATTGAAGAAGCCCTTACATTAAAAGGAATAAAAGAAGTAGGTATATCTCACCCTATTTCAGATATCCACTTAAAATATAAATTAAATATCACTCGAGAAGAGGCTTATAATAGAATTCATGACGCGATTCAATACGCAAGAAACCATGGATTAATGGTTTTTTATCATGGGGAAGATTCTACACGAGCAGATTGGGAATATGAAAAAACAATCATAAAAATGTTAACAGAATTAAAAGTGGAAGTATATCGTGTATGTGATACAGTTGGAGTTGGAATTGGAGCTCATGTATCTCCGTTAATTCCTATAAATAAGAGTATTCCAGATAAAATCAAAAAAATATTAGGAACCTTCAAAATTGATCTTGAATTTCATGGTCATGACGATTTGGGAAATGCCGTGACTAATACTATGATTTCACTACAAAATGGTGCAAGATGGGCCAGCACCACATTATTAGGCATGGGCGAAAGAGCGGGAAATGCAGAAACTGAAAAAGTAATTATGAATCTTATTTTCCACTATCAACAACTTAAATATAATATTTCTTTATTAACTAAAACATGTCAGATAGTGCATAAAGCAATGGATATTAGGATTCCTCCAAATAAAGCTATTGTTGGTCAAAATGTTTTTACACATCAATCTGGAATTCATTCTGCAGGTGTAATTAAAAATCCCGAAACTTACGAACCATTTTCTCCAGATAGCGTTGGAAACGTAAGAAGACTTCTTATTGGTCCGTTGAGTGGAAAAAACGTTATTCTTTTCAAGCTAAACCAGTTGTTAAAAAATGAGAATGGTATAGAAAAAATTGACGATAACGACGGTAGAATTAAGGCTTTAGTGAATTATATCCAACATAATTTATTTGGATCAGGAATTCGCCATTCTCCCTTAACTGATGACGAATTTAGAGAATTAGTAAGAATGTTTGCCTTGATCTAATTTCATATTCCATTAAAAAGTCATATGTTAGATTAATAATTTATTTAAAAAAGAAAAAAATTCGATTGTGTATGTAGGTGAAAAAAATGGGCAGCGTAAAAGATTTGCAAGTATTAAAAAAACCAAGTGAAAAAGAAGCTGGTATAGGAAGATTTGTCTTTTCAGATAGATATTCAGTTTTTGATTGGGGTGAAATGCCTGACCATATTCTAAATAAAGGGGCTGCTTTATGTTTAATGGGGGCTTATGGTTTTGAAAAAGCTGAAGAACAGGGAATAAAAACGCATTATCGAGGATTAGTAAGAAGTGATGGGAAGCTTGTTAGGCTGGACGAATTAGATGAACCTACAAATATAATGGAGATAAGTTTAGTGAGAGTTATCCATCCAAAATTTGAGAATGATAACTATGAATATTCAATGTTTACACCAGAACTCACGAATTTTTTAATTCCACTTGAGATAATTTATAGAAACGGTCTACCATTAGGTTCAAGCATTTTCAAAAGACTGGAAAAAGGAAAAGTAAAATTCCAAGATTTATGCTTAGAACATTATCCAAAGCCTGGAGAAAAATTAGGCACCCCTATATTTGATGTAAGCACAAAATTGGAGGAAAGTGATAGATACATTACTTGGAAGGAAGCTCAAAAAATTGCAGGTTTAAATGATGAGGAAATAGAAGAGATTAAGGAAGTTTTATTTAAGGTCAATAATCTCATTACCAAAATCGTACAAAAAGCCAAATTAGTGAATGAAGATGGAAAAATAGAATTGGCATATAATTCTTATAGAGAACTCATGCTTGTTGACGTTATTTGTACGTTAGACGAATGTAGATTTACCAGTAAAGGTATGCATATTAGTAAAGAAATCGCAAGGCAATTTTATAAAAAAACTAATTGGTACGAAGACGTTGAAGAAGCCAAAAAAGTTGCAGAAGAGAGCAAAACTAAAGAATGGAAAAATCTATGTAAATCCCAACCATCAAAACTACCTTTTGAATTAAAAAAGATTATCCCAGATGTGTATACATCTGCAACAAATGCATTTTTAGACAGAAAGTTTTTTAACTCTCCTAAACTTGAAAATATCATTAAGAAATATAAAGAATTCGTAAAAAAGGAGAAAATCCCTTAAAATTAAACTTTATGCTTTGGGATTGCCTCCATTGTTATTGGGGCAACAAATAGACCTAATGCAATTGATCCAGGTCTTCTTAGAGCTAATTCGATTAGATTAATCCTTCTATCAAAGTCGTTAAAGATGGGATATCCCATGCAGGGGAAGTTCTTAAGACAAACAACAATGTAAACGAAAGTAAGTAAAATGCAATTAAAATAATTCCAGCCTTTCGATCAACTTTTTCTCTATATGCAAGTATAAAAATGACACCGATAGATGCAATTATTATGTAGAGAATTGCAGGCATTGCGAGCCCGGCAGAAACTGGTTGTGGAAAAAAAACTTGTCCAATTCCGATTGCAATAGACGCGTCAATGATGCAAGACCCCATAATGTCTCCTATAGCAATCTCAGTTTCACCTCTTCGAATGGCACCCAAATCGACCACTAATTCTGGAAGAGATGTCCCGATAGAGACTAAAAAGAAACTAATGATAAAGTCTGGAGTATTAAAAATCCTTGAAAGCTCCAATACTGAAGCTATAATCATAGAAACTCCAATAACAATTCCAATAAAACCCATAATAGCTAATGAAATATGATATAATTTGCTCTTAAATTTAAGGTTCGAATGGGCATCTTTCAACTTTTGTTTATCAACCACAACATCTGTTAATAATACATAAATTGGCCAGCTAAGAACTAGAATTAACCCATTAAGCCAAGTCATATATCCCTTTTCAATAATAGATAGAACAAGTACAAGTGCTAATATCAGGCATCCACCCATTACAAGGATCTCCTTTCTAACAACCTTGAATGCTCTCCCTATAAATGGTAAAAGTCCCAAAACTAAAGTAAATTGGGTCAAAACAGAGCCCATGGAATCTCCTATATCCATATTTGCGTGTCCAATTGCAGATGAAAAAAGTGAATTAATAATCTCAGGTAGATCAGTACCTAAAGACACCAGAGTAACACCAATTATAATTGGAGATACGCCGAAAGCTGCTGCAAGGAAAATCGAATGCTCTACAGCTATATCGCTGGCAATTATCATAAGAATTGATCCTCCAATGAGTAATGAAATTGCTATTATTAACTCAATCATTCTTAGGTCTCATTTCCTCTTCCTTTTTGTTTATTAATTTAAAATATTTTTTACTTCTAATTCAACGCAAATGCTCAAAAAAGATTGCCTTCTCATTATTCAATATTTATTTAAGGGGGAGATATCAAAATTTTCTTATTTTGGAGAGATTTGAACTGAATCTTCAAGAATTATATTAGTTCTCCATCCGTCCTAGTTATCATAATCTAAATCGCTAAAGTATGTGACTTAAAAATTATCAATAAAAGCTAGGACAAATTATCTTTAATCATAAATAATATAAATATTTATTTAAACTTATTGAAATAAATGTATTGAAATAAATAAATGACTATTTAAAAAATTAGAATTGTATAACATTAATTAATTAATTCTATATTGGCTAAAAAACGTTAATTTCTTTTCTATAGATATATTTTGTGATGTTTGGTCTAACATTCAAGAAATAACAAAAGAATAATCTAAATTCATAATTCAGAACATTAATTCAATAAAAATCATAGATTCTAATTTTAAAAACCGGAAAATAAAAAAAGAAGCTTATTTTAGATGAAGTCTTTCAGCAGCTTTTTCTTTTATTTTTTTGTCTCTCCAGTTCCAAAATAGCTTCTGAATTTCTACAGTGGGGATGATTGTTACGCTTATAAAGATAACTATTAACCAATCTACAAGCCCAAGTGGTACCGTCTTAAAAGCATTTTGGATACCTGGGGTGTAAATGACAAAACATTGCATGGCTATTGATATTATTATCGAAAGATATAACCATTTATTATGAGTTTTAATCGTGAATATCGATTTTGTTAGTGATCTATTTTCAATAACACGGAACATTTCAAACATTACAAGAGTTGTGAAAGCTATTGTATATGCTCGATGAAGTTCATCATGGAGGATTATGTTCATAGAATTAAGGAATGGCTGGAGATATAAGAAAAATCCGAATAATGTACCAATGGCTATTACTGTGCCGATAATTAACATATTAAATAGTGATCGTCTTGGAATTACACTTTCATTCGGGTCTCTCGGTTTTTGATCCATTATGTTAGGATCACCTGATTCCAAACTTAGGCTTGTTGCAGGTAATCCATCTGTGACTAAATTTACCCAAAGTATTGTAATTGCATTAAGTGGTAGAACAAATTCAAGCACGTTTATACCAGTATAAACACTAATTCCGATCAAAGAGGCTATAAACATTGTTAGGACTTCTCCAATGTTGCAAGATAACAGGAAAAAGATAAATTTTCGAATGTTATCAAATATTATTCGTCCTTCTTCTACTGCATTGACGATTGTAGCGAAATTATCATCGGCTAATACCATATCAGATGCTTCTTTAGTCACCTCAGTCCCAGTTATTCCCATTGCAATACCGATATCGGCCTTCGTCAAAGCAGGGGCGTCATTTACTCCATCTCCAGTCATGGCAACGACATGTCCATTTGTTTTTAATGCAATACAAATTCGGACTTTGTGCTCCGGACTAGTACGTGCAAATATATTATGTTTCTTAACTATTTCTCTTAGTTCTTTATCACTCAATTTATCTAATTCCGCCCCAACGCACGCCTTGGTATTTTTATGACGTACTAATCCTAAATCTTTACCAATCGCTATTGCAGTATCTGGATTATCGCCAGTTATCATGATGGTGTGGATCCCTGCTCTATGGGTTAATTTAATTGAATCTTTAACTTCGGGACGGGCAGGATCTATCGCAAAAGTCAAACCTACAAAAGTCAAGTTATTTTCAATATCAAAGGATAGATCATCTGTTTTAGTTTTATCAAACGTTTCTAGTTCTTTATAAGCAAAAGCTAACCCACGGAGTGCTTCTCCGGCCATTTCTTTATTAATTTCAATAAGATGTGTTTTAATATCTTCAGATAGATTTTTTATTTGACCTTTTGAATACAATTTGGTAGATTTTTCTATAATTCGTTCCGGAGCACCTTTTACAAAGGCAAAAAATTCATTATTTTCCCCCTCGTGAATTGTTGTCATTAATTTCCGTTTGCTATCAAAAGGCAATTCTCCAACGCGTGGGTATTGCAATTTAAGTTCATCATGATGAATGCCTGCTTTTTCAGCTAATACCACAAGACATCCTTCAGTTGGATCGCCATAAATGCTAAATTTTTTTTGTTCATAATGTAAAATAGAATCATTACATAGCGCAGCAATTTTTATTAACTGAACTAATTCTGAAAAATATTCTGGCTGAATCCCCTCATTCTTGAGATAAAAATTACCAATTGGTTCATATCCCACCCCTGTAACATCTATTATTTCGTCATTCACGTAAACTTTCTGGATCGTCATCTGGTTTTTTGTCAATGTTCCGGTCTTGTCACTACATATCGTGGTTGCGCATCCTAATGTTTCCACTGCGGGTAATTTTCGAATTATCGCTTGGCTGGCTGCCATCCTAGTAACTCCTAAGGCTAATGAAATGGTCACAACTGCTGGTAAACCTTCTGGAACGGCTGCAACTGCCAAGCCGATCGCAGCAGCGAATAAATGAGTTATATCATTGACAGTTACATTACCCAATGTAATAAACAATCTAATAATTCCAGTAAGAAAAACAACCACACATATTATGATAATGATAACTCCCAAGCTTTTACTAAGTTTTTCCATCTTTTTTTGGAGTGGGGTTTCCTTATCTTCAGATTCTTGTATCATTCCAGCGATTTTTCCCACTTCAGTGTTCATTCCAGTGCCGACTACGATCCCCTCCCCTCGACCATACGTTATTTTGGTCGAAGCGTATGTCATATTACTACGCTCGTTTAAAGTGGCTTCTTCTGGTAAAATTTTACTTGTTTTTTTGACAGGGACCGATTCGCCAGTTAGAACAGCTTGTTCAACTTTTAAATTTATTGCCTCATATATACGGACATCCGCCGCGACTATATCACCTGTGTTAAGTACTAATATATCCCCAGGAACAAGATCTCTAGCAGGGATCTTTAATTGTTTTCTATCTCGTCTCACTAAAGTCTCAGGTGCTGCCATCTTCTTTAAAGCCTCTAAGCTCTTTTCAGATTTACTTTCCTGTCTTACTCCGATACTCGCGTTTGCAAAAAGAATCGCAAAAATAACAAGAGCATCCATCCATGCCGTTTCCTCGAGTCCAAATATCCACGTTATTAAGGATATAATTGCCGCAGCGATTAATAACCAAATCAAAAAGTCTTTAAATTGTTCAATAAACATTTGCCATTTTGTTCTTCCTTTTTTTGCAATTAATTCGTTAAGTCCGTATTCTAACCTTCTTTTTTCAATTTCACTTTCGTTTAAACCATCTCTAGTAGTACGGAATTCTTTAAACACCTCGTCTATTGCAACTGCATGTATTTTTTGGGTACTCATGTTAATTCCCTGGCTTTTTAAGCAATTTCAAAATTATTGATATTCCTAGACAATTTTATTTAGGAAATTTTGAAATTACATTTAACATCTTTTAAATTAAGTAATAGGAATATTTTCAAATCTTTTAAAAATTTCTCGAATTATTTTTAAATTACATAGAAAAAGGAAAAAGGAGAATAAAAGAAAAAATATCTACATATTTTTTTTATGCAATTTTATGTTATTTATGTTGATATCTTATAATTTATAAAATTAGCTTTTTAAAATGTCTATAACGTAATTAATTTGTAAAATTGGTTTTTTAAAATGTCTATAACATATTTAATTGTAAAATTGGTTTTTTAAAATGTCTATAACATATTTGATTTGATTAATTATGTTTATCAATGGAGTTAAGCCTCTTGACTAAATGTGAGATTTGTGGTAAGAGAATTTGGTTCTGGCAAAGAGAATCAGTTGGAATAGTTTTACCATCCAAATATAGGGTTTATTACCACTCAAAGTGTTATGGGAAGAGTTTTGAGCGTGGAAATACTTGAGATTTTCAATATAATAAGATATAGAAATATTTTAATTTTAAAATTTTTAGAGTTTTTTTAAAAGATAAAACATTTTTTAAAGAGGTTTGGATTTTATTTTTTGAATTGTAATTTTTGAATTAATTTAAGAATTACACCGTAATAAAATCAGATTAAGAAAATTTTTAATAAATTGAGTTAAAAATTAAATTATTTGAGAAAGAATACTCTTTTTAATTAATTTAACCGGAAAGGAATAAATTGCTAGAAAATTGTAACTATCATTGCATGGATATTAATTCTACTATTGAATCTCTTAAAAGTACTAATGATGGAATCTCTGAAGATGAGGCGAAAAAGCGGTTTGAAAAAAATGGTCCAAATGAAATTGAAGAAAAAGATCGAAAAACGATATTTCAAATGTTTATTGACCAATTTAAGGATTTTTTAATCATATTATTAATAGTTGCGGCATCTATTTCTCTCATTATATATATTATTGAAAGTTCCCATGGAGCAGAAAGCACAGAAATCTGGGATGCTATGGTGATTTTCACAATAATAATTATCAATGCTTTTATAGGTGTGCGGAATGAATATAGTTCCGAAAAATCTTTAGAAGCATTAAAAAAATTAGCTGCTCCAAAAGCAAAGGTTATACGGCAAGGACCACTTAGAGAAATTATGACTCGGGAATTAGTGCCAGGTGATTTGGTAATTTTAGAAACCGGTGATAAGATTCCCGCAGATCTCAGATTAATTGAAGCTGTCAATTTAAAAATTCAAGAGGCGGCTTTTACTGGAGAATCAGTTCCTGTCGAAAAGAATATTGAAGTAATTGATAATGTGAATATTTCTATAAATGAAAGAAAAAATATGTCATATTCAACTACGGTAGTTACTTACGGTAGAGGAAAAGGAATTGTAATAAATACAGGAATGAATACGGAATATGGAAAAATTGCAGAATCTATATTAACGGCAGAAGAAAAAAAGACTCCTTTACAGGAAAAGCTTGGTAAACTTGGAAAAAAATTGGGAAATTTGAT